>JAGLJX010000164.1 GCA_023142175.1 Emcibacter sp. | reverse complement strand
AATTCAACACCATCGCCGTGGATGATGGCATCGCAATGGGCCATGACGGTATGCTCTATTCCCTGCCCAGCCGAGAGATTATTGCCGATAGTGTGGAATATATGGTCGAAGCCCATTGTGCGGACGCCATGATCTGCATCTCCAATTGTGACAAGATCACACCGGGCATGATGATGGCGGCATTGCGGCTGAATATTCCGGCCATATTCGTATCCGGCGGCCCCATGGAGGCCGGAAAAACCCAGACCGTAAATCACAAGCTTGATCTTGTGGATGCCATTATCATGGGCGTTGACCCCAACGTGAGTGATGAGATTGTGGAACAGGTCGAACGCTCCGCCTGCCCTACTTGTGGCTCATGCTCCGGTATGTTCACCGCTAACAGCATGAATTGCCTGACCGAAGCATTGGGCTTGTCCCTGCCCGGCAACGGTACCATGCTTGCGACCCATGCGGACCGACAGGGATTATTCCTTGAAGCAGCACGTACCATCACCAGAAACACCATTTCCTATTATAAAAATGACGATGCGTCTGTCCTGCCCAGATCAGTTGCATCATTTGAAGCATTTGAAAATGCCATGACGCTGGATATTGCCATGGGCGGGTCTACGAATACTGTGCTTCACCTGTTGGCGGCGGCACAGGAAGGCGAGATTGATTTCACTATGGATGATATTGACCGACTGTCAAAACGGGTACCTAACATCTGCAAAGTCGCACCCGCATCTCAAGAATATCACATGGAGGATGTTCATCGGGCTGGTGGTATCATTGCTATTCTGGGCGAACTGGACAAGGGCGGCTTGCTTAACCGCGATTGCGTCACTGCCCACGGTGGTACTCTTGCGGATGTTATTGAAAAATATGACATCAACCGAACCCCCACAGAGGAAATTCAGGGGTTTTTCAAGGCTGCACCGGGCGGGGTCAGAACCACAGAAGCCTTCTCTCAAAGCAAACATTATGTAAGCCTTGATCTTGATCGGGAAGCGGGTTGCATACGCTCCATCGAAAATGCCTATAGTCAGGACGGCGGTCTTGCTATTTTGGAAGGCAATATCGCCCTTGATGGTTGCATTGTAAAAACTGCGGGCGTTGATGATGATAATTTAACCTTCACCGGCCCAGCTCGCATCTATGAAAGTCAGGACGATGCGGTTAAAGGCATCACGACGAAAGAGGTAAAGGCAGGCGATGTGGTCATTATCCGCTATGAGGGGCCGCGCGGTGGCCCCGGTATGCAGGAAATGCTTTATCCCACATCATATTTAAAATCCATGGGGCTTGGTAAAAAATGCGCTCTGGTCACGGATGGACGTTTTTCCGGCGGCACATCAGGCCTAAGCATAGGCCATGTCTCACCAGAAGCGGCATCAGGCGGGGCAATTGCCCTGATTGAAAATGGTGACATCATTGAAATTGATATTCCAAAGCGGATCATTCATGTGGATATTTCAGAGGATGAACTGGCTAAACGCCGACAGGTTATGGAGGCTAAGGGCAAAGATGGCTGGAAACCAGAAGCGCCGCGCAGCCGTAAAATATCCAAAGCTCTACAGGCATATGGCCTTATGGCAACATCTGCAGACAAGGGGGCGGTAAGGGATATTTCCAATTTAAGCAGATGACAAAAAAAAGGTCAGCGTGTGCTGACCAAGTCGAGGGGGAGGAACTATGTAGTGTGTTCACTCTAGCGCCCACCCTCATCACTTACAAATCAACAGTTGATCACAGGTTTGTGAATATATCATAATCAGGAAATTTGTAATTTTTCAGAGGGAAATGATATTTTATTCTTTTTGTGACTTAAATTTATAACCAAATTAATTAGATATATTTTCTATTAAAAAAAATAATTGTGATATAAGAACACAAGAAAAGGCATATATTAAAGATGGAAGACTTTCCAGATATTCCCATAGATGATGCAGTGCAGGATGACAATGTCGTTGCCTATGACGCTAGCCTTTTTCGGCAAATTCCCCACAGTCTGGAAGCCGAACAAGCTTTGCTGGGGTCCATCCTTGCCAATAATGCCGCCATTGAAAAGGTTCAGGATTTTCTGAACGAAGATCATTTCATTAATCCAGCGCACCAGAAAATATATAGTGCCGCCCGGAAATTAATTGAAAAAGGTCTGATAGCATCTCCCGTCACTCTAAAACCATATTTTGAAAATGAAGACAGTCTCGCGGAGATTGGCGGCGCAGAATATCTTGCCCGCCTTGCCAGCGCCGCCGTGACCATCATCAATGCTCCGGAATATGGACAGATCATTTATCAGCTGTCCATCAAACGGGAATTGATCAATGTGGGCACAGATATTGTCAATGGTGCTTACGATCATGATGTGGATAATACGGCTCAGGATCAGATTGAGAAAGCGGAAATAAGCCTTTACGCACTGGCAGAACAGGGCGGCTCTGGCGGCAGTTTCAAAAACTTCTCACAGTCGGCTACGGATGCTGTCGAAATCATCGAAATGGCGTTCAAGCGCGGCGGAAAACTTGCGGGCAAGACCACAGGCTTTGACAGCATAAACCGCAAGATCGGCGGCCTGCATAAATCAGACCTTATGATCATTGCCGGACGTCCCGCCATGGGTAAAACCGCCCTTGCCACCAATATTGCATTCAATACGGCAAAAGCCTATCAGGAAGATATGGCACTGGGCATATCCCACGAGGAAAGCAAAGGGGCTGTTGTTGCCTTCTTTTCCCTGGAAATGGCCGCGGATCAGCTAGCCGCCCGTATTCTGGCGGAACAATCCGGACTGTCATCACAAGACCTGCGTCAGGGCAAGCTCAATCAGGACCAGTTCAATAAGCTATCCCGAACAGCACAGGATCTGGAAGGGCTGCCACTTCATATTGATGATACGGCCTCTCTTAACATCGGGGCGCTGCGAACCCGCGCGCGGCGATTAAAACGGACTCATGGTCTGGGACTTGTCATTGTGGACTATCTGCAATTGCTTTCCGGCTCCAGCCGTGGCGGAAGAGGACCGGAAAACCGCGTTCAGGAAATTTCAGAAATAACACGTGGTCTCAAAGGGTTGGCTAAGGAACTTCAGATTCCGGTGATCGCCCTGTCACAGCTCAGTCGTAATGTTGAATCACGGGATAACAAACGGCCATTGTTATCTGATCTGAGGGAATCCGGCTCCATTGAGCAGGATGCGGATATGGTAACTTTTGTTTACCGGGCGGAATATTATCATAATCTGGTACAGCCCGATGATGGCACACCTGAGCATCTGGACTGGATGGCCAAGGGTGAAGAATTATTCGGCAGGGCTGAATTTATAATCGCCAAACAGCGTCACGGCCCCACGGGTAAAATTGATTTATTATTTGAGGCCAGCATGACTAAATTTTCTGATCTGCCTGAATCTGATGAGTATTTACCTCGACAAAATATTTCATATACTGCAACAAAATCTTTAGAGAAACCAAATTTAAAGATAGATCATCAACCTAAAAAAGATTGATATAATGAAAAAGGTTAGTGATTTTCCCGCTGATGCTCAGGCAACCCTGACCATTGATCTTGGGGTTATCGTGGACAACTATAAGAACTGCCGTCAACTAGCAGGTGGGGTCGAATGTGCCGCTATGGTCAAGGCCAATGCTTACGGCATGGGTATAGAACAAGTGGCCCCCGCTTTATTCAAAAATGCAGGATGCAGAATATTCTTTGTGGTAAATCTTGCTGAGGCGATTACTTTGCGCGGCTTTATTCCGGATGCGACCATTTATGTTCTGAACGGCGTTTTTCCCGGCCATGTTGACTATTTTATCCAGCATAATCTCCGTCCTGTGTTGAATGACCTGAATCAGATCAGGCTATGGGCAGATGTTCCACCTGAAAACCGTCCCGCTTGCGCCATTCATTTTGATACAGGCATCAACCGTTTAGGATTAAGCCCTGACGAAAGCCAATGTTTCACCAATGATAAAAAGTTGAGGGACGAACTGGATATCGCGCTGATCATGAGCCACCTCGCCTGTTCTGATGAGCCGGAAAACATTATGAATAATAGGCAGTTGGAGGATTTTAAAGCCATAGTGAAGCATTTTCCTGACACCCCCGCAAGCCTCGCCAATTCTGGTGGTATTCTGCTGGGACCGGATTATCATTTTGATCTGGTGCGGCCCGGCCTGATGCTATTTGGCGGCAATCCCACCAAAGGAAAACTTCCCGATTGCATCAAGTCCGTATTTCAGATCACAGGCAGAATATTACAAATCCGTACCCTGAAGGCGGGGCAATCGGTGGGGTATGGTGCCACATGGACGGCGGATAGGCCCTGCCATATTGCGACCATAAACATTGGCTATGCCGATGGTTACTTAACGATGTTTAACAATTGCGGCTGGGCTTTTGCTCAGGATACAAAGCTACCCGTTGTTGGTCGTGTATCCATGGACATGATCGCCGTAGACGTAACAGATATTAAAATTGAAACGGGAAGTGATATTGAACTTCTGGGCGAACATATAACACTTGAAATGACGTCGGAAGTCTCTACCCTAAGCCAATATGAAATTCTGACCGGAGTCAGGGAAAGATACCAACGAATTTATAATTAAATAATTAGGTGTATGTATGAATTTTCTAGCCGTCATCGGACGGGTTGTAATCAGCTTCTTGAGAGCTGCGGGACGCTTGGGGATTTTTGCCTCCACCGCTATATCCCATATGTTTACACCACCGTTTTATTTCCGTTCGTTGTTAAAACAAATGATGACCATTGGTTATTATTCCCTCCCCGTAGTTGGACTTACCACCCTGTTTACCGGCGCGGCACTGGCGTTGAATATATATGAAGGCGGATCGCGTTTTAATGCGGAAAGCGCCCTGCCGAGCATTGTTGTGATCGGGATTGTGCGCGAGCTTGGACCCGTGTTATGCGGGCTGATTGTGGCGGGGCGCGTCAGCGCCTCCATGGCGGCGGAGCTTGGCACCATGCGCGTTACCGAGCAGATTGATGCCATGGTGACCCTGTCCACAGACCCTTTTAAATATCTGATCGCACCGCGCATTATCGCCACCACAATAATGATGCCTTTCATGCTGGTGATCGTTGCTGATAGCATCGGGGTTATGGGCGGCTTCCTCATTGCCACGGGCAAACTGGGTTTTAATCCGGGTAACTACATGGCCCTGACCATGGATTTTCTTGAAGCTGTCGATGTCTATGCCAGCATGACCAAAGCGGCTGTTTTCGGTTTCTTCATCTCGCTCATGGGCTGTTACCATGGCTATTACAGCAGCGGCGGCGCACAGGGGGTTGGTATTTCCACCACTAATGCTGTGGTGTCGGCCTGTATGCTTATTCTTTTAACTAATTACATGGTAACGGAGATGTTTTTCGCCTCATGACTGATACGCCAAAAATAAGTTTAAAAGGCCTTCGCAAATCATTTGGGCCAAAAGTCGTGCTTGATAGCGTTGATCTTGACGTGAAGCCGGGTGAATCCATGGTTATCATTGGCGGATCCGGTTCCGGCAAATCGGTTACCCTGAAATGTATTCTGGGCCTGCTTCATCCAAACAGCGGCAGCATAAAGGTGGACGGCGAAGAAACCACGAACCTGCGCGGCAGGGACCGCAAACGCCTGCAACGGAAATTCGGTATGCTGTTTCAGGGTGCGGCCCTGTTTGACAGCCTTCCGGTCTGGGAAAATATTACTTTTGGCCTTTTGGCTGAAAACAAGGTTACCAGAAAAGATGCCGTTGAAGTCGCCATTGAAAATTTGCGTAGTGTGGGCCTTAGCCCTGATGTTGCTAATTTAAGCCCGTCTGAACTGTCCGGCGGCATGCAAAAACGTGTTGGACTTGCCCGCGCCATCGCTAATAAGCCAGAGATTATATTTTTTGACGAACCCACAACCGGTCTTGACCCGATCATGGCCGATGTGATCAATGAATTGATTATCGAACGGGTGAAAGACATGGGTGTTACCGCCCTGACCATCACCCACGATATGTCCAGCGTGCGCAAAATCGCCGATAAAGTCGCCATGATTTATCAGGGCAACATCATCTGGACCGGGCCGCGCGATGACATTGACCAAAGCGGTAATGCCTATGTGGAACAATTCATCCATGGCCGTGCCGAAGGGCCAATTCAGATGGAAATTCTCAAGGCTTAAATATGGCAAACCCCAGAAAAATATTTGTCTGTCAGTCCTGCGGCTCCACCACAGGAAAATGGGCCGGACAATGCGAAGCCTGTAACGAATGGAACTCCATCGTCGAGGAACAGGATATTACCCATCCAACGGGCCTTGGCAAAGCTTCGCCCAACCGGGCCAAGGGGCGCATCATTGCCCTGAATGATCTTCAGGGGGAAGACACACCGCCGCCGCGCATGATTTCAGGCATCAATGAATTTGACCGAACCTGTGGCGGGGGACTGGTTCCCGGTTCAGCCATCCTGATCGGCGGTGATCCCGGAATAGGCAAATCCACAATCCTGCTTCAGGCCGTGAGCAAACTGGCGGCAAATGGTATCAAGACCGTTTATATTTCAGGTGAGGAATCCGTATCACAGGTTCGTATGCGGGCCAAACGTCTGGGGCTGGACAAAAGCCCGGTCCGCTTAGGCTTTGAAACCAACCTACGCGACATTTTGACCACACTTGATAAGCAAAGAGACGTTCAGATTGTAGTCATTGACAGTATTCAGACCATGTATGCCGATACCATCAGCGGCGCACCGGGAACCGTGACACAGGTACGCACCTGCGCTCAGGAATTAATCCGCTTTGCCAAGTCCAAAAATGTCTGTCTCTTTCTGGTGGGGCATGTGACCAAGGACGGGCAGATTGCCGGCCCCCGCGTATTGGAACATATGGTCGATACTGTTCTTTATTTTGAAGGCGACCGCGGACATCAGTTCCGAATTCTGCGGGCGGTGAAAAACCGTTTTGGCGGTACGGACGAAATTGGCGTCTTTGAAATGAGCGACCTTGGTTTGCAGGAAGTCTCAAACCCATCCGCACTATTTATTGGCAATCGGAGCGGCGATATCAGCGGTTCGGCCATATTCGCCGGAATGGAAGGGTCGCGGCCCATGCTGGTCGAGATACAGGCTCTTGTCGCCCCCTCCTCCCTTGGGCAGCCACGCAGAGCCGTTGTGGGCTGGGATAATGGCCGCCTTGCCATGATTATTGCCGTGCTTGATGCCCGCTGTGGACTGGGGCTTGGGGCCTATGATATTTACCTGAATGTTGCGGGCGGGCTTCGTATTACGGAACCGGCGGCGGATATGGCAGTGGCGGCGGCCTTAATATCGTCACTTTCAGATCGTCCAATACCCGAAGAGACAATTTTATTTGGTGAGATCAGCCTGTCCGGTGAGATCAGACCGGTATCACAAGCCGATTCCCGACTGAAAGAATCTTCTAAACTGGGCTTTATTCAGGCCTATATGCCCGCTAATATCAAGAATAAAGGCAAGGGTATGAAACTGGTAGAACTTGACCAGATCACCAAATTAGTCGATCTTGTAGCCCAAGATGCGTTACAATAAACAGGATTATCGTTGATGAATGAAGTAAGCCAAGGTTTTTCAATCAACCCTATTGATATGACAGTGATCGTAATCATGATCATTTTTGGTATCGCCTCTTATATGAGGGGCTTTACCGCTTCCGCCCTCACGCTTGCCGCATGGGGCGGGGCATTCATGATCACAAGCACCTTCGCGCCCCTGCTTATCCCCCATATATACGAAATAGTTCAGCCGGAAATAATGGCCTATATCATGACCTATACGATTATGTTTGCCATGAGCCTGCTGATCCTGAAAATACTTGCCGGTATGATCGGAAGAATGGTCAAAAGCAGTGATATAGGGTCGCTGGACAGTGCCATGGGCCTGTTGTTTGGATTATTCACCGGTATGTTTGTGATTAGCGCGCTCTATATGCTGACGACCCCTTTCATATCGGAAAAGAATCAACCGGACTGGTTTCAGGAAGCCAAGTCCCGCCCCCTCATTCAATATGGTGCCAGCATGATTTCCGCCATGAACCCTTATTTTGACGAATTGGATATTGAAGAGAAACGTAAAGATATTGAAGCCCTAGAACGCATGAAAAAAATGATTCCCTCTTTCCCTACAGGCGGTAAGACCGATGACAGCAAAGAAAAATATAAAAAAGAAAATCAGGATGAAATGGATAAACTATTCGAGAAATTATCAAATAGCTAAATAAAGAGTTCCCTTATGCTATAATAGGCAATATAAGGCCACCAAATACCATTTTGTTAAGTTGGTTTTTAAACATATGACAGATCGAAATCCTGAGCCGTTAACGCTGAAGCCTTTTGTCCCCCATCTATTTGAGGAAGACAAATTTCACGACGAATGCGGCGTTTTTGGTATTTGCAATCATGCTGAATCTACGGCTCATACCGTGCTTGGACTTCATGCGCTGCAACATCGGGGGCAGGAAGCAGCCGGTATTGTTTCTTGTGACCAGACACAATTCCATTCCCATAAATCAATGGGCCATGTTGCCGATAATTTTAATTCGCAGCCAGTGATCCAGTCTCTTCCCGGTGATTGCGCCATTGGCCATGTGAGATATTCCACAGCCGGCGGTTCCGGAATGCGTAATATCCAGCCCCTGTTTGCCGACCTGTCCATGGGCGGTTTCGCGGTTGCTCATAACGGCAATCTGACCAATGCCCTGACATTGCGGCAATTGCTGGTCAGCAAAGGTTCAATTTTTCAGTCAACATCTGATTCAGAAGTTATCATTCATCTGGTGGCAACCAGCACCTATCTTACCTTGAAGGATCGCTTCATTGATGCTCTGCGTCGGATAGAAGGCGCCTTTGCCATCGTTGCGTTAAGCAAGGACAGCCTGATCGGTGCCCGTGACCCGCTTGGGGTTCGTCCACTGGTTCTGGGTAGATTATCGGACGATAGTTATATTTTCGCTTCCGAGACCTGTGCATTGGATATTATCGGTGCGGAATACATAAGGGACGTGGAGCCGGGTGAATTGGTCACCATCGATGAGAATGGTATTCATTCCATGAAACCATTTACGGAGAAAAAACCCCGCCCCTGTATTTTTGAACATGTATATTTCTCACGTCCCGACAGCCTTTCCAATGGGCAAAGCATATATAAAGTCCGCAAGAATATTGGCATGGAACTGGCTAAAGAATCCAGGGTCAAGGCTGACCTAGTGGTTCCTGTGCCGGATTCAGGCACGCCAGCAGCTATCGGATATGCACAGGAAGCTGGTATTCCCTTTGAGCTGGGTATTATCCGAAATCATTATGTGGGCCGCACTTTCATCGAGCCATCCGATCAGATCCGCCACCTTGGGGTTAAGCTAAAACATAATGCTAACCGTGGTGAACTGGAAGGCAAGATTGTTGTTCTGGTTGATGACAGCATCGTTCGCGGCACAACATCCACCAAGATCGTTGATTTGGTGCGTCAGGCAGGTGCTAAAGAGGTTCATATGCGCATCGCCAGCCCGCCAACCACCGGACCTTGCTATTACGGCGTGGACACACCGGAAAAAGACAAATTACTGGCCTCCAGAATGTCTATAGAGGAAATGACAAAATATATCGGAGCGGATAGCCTTGATTTTGTCTCCATAGATGGACTTTACCGTGCCGTAAATGAAGCGGGTCGGGATAATAACAGCCCACAATATTGCGATGCCTGTTTCTCTGGTGAATATCCTACAAGCCTGACTGATAAAGAACAGGATGAAACACCGGCACAAATTTCATTCCTCAAAGAAATCCAAGCAAAATCATGATTAAAGACTTAGAAGGAAAAGTTGCTCTGGTTACTGGTGCAACCCGTGGCATTGGTGCTGGTGTCACATTGGCGTTAGCGCGTGCTGGCGCACATATCATTATGGTTGGCCGCACAACAGGTGCTTTGGAAGAAATGGATGATGCGGTTCAGGAACTGGGCGCAGAAGCCACATTGGTTCCCCTCGACCTTATGGATTCTGACGGCATTGACCGACTTGGTGCTCATGTGGCATCCACTTGGGGCAGACTGGATATATTGATCGGCAATGCGGGAATATTAGGCCCCATCAGTCCGCTTGGGCATATAAAACCAAAAGACTGGGATCAGTTGATAGCGACCAATGTGACCGCCAATTACCGACTGATCCGATCCTTTGACCCCCTGCTGAAAGCATCAGAAGCCGGACGGGCCATATTTGTCACCTCAACGGTCGCGGAAAGCTGTCGGGCCTATTGGGGCGGCTATGCCACAACCAAGGCGGCACTTAACTGCATGGTCAAAACCTATGCCAATGAAATCGCCAATAACACCAATATCAAGGCCAACATAATCAACCCCGGCCCCATCCGTACCGGTATGCGCTCTTCGGCTATGCCGGGCGAAGATCCGCAAACCCTGGACACACCCCATGATATAGCACCATTATTCGTGAAAATGTCCCTGCCGGACTTTCAGGCAAATGGTGAGATTATTTCATATGCGGATTATAAGGCGGGTGCTTACGGAGATATGTTTTAAAATAATTCTCTGCCGTCATTCCTGAACTTCCCCACCGTCATTCCTGCGAAGGCAGGAATCTAGTAAAATCAAGAAGCCTTCTGCGAAGTCATTATTTTATTGGCTGGATTCCCACCTGCGTGGGAATGACGGTAAAGGGGCGAGAACGGATTTTACTTCCGCTCCCAAGTCGTTCCGTCTGGGCCATCTAACAATGCTATCCCCTGTTCAGTAAGCTCAGCGCGAATTTCATCGGCACGGGCAAAATCTTTGTTCTTCTTGGCGTCTGCACGTTCACTGATTAATTTTTCAATCGAGACTACAGAAATAGCATTTTCGGCAACAATAACATCAAACCAATCATCCTGCTCCAATACCCCAAACAGATTAGCTGCTGCTTTCAATTGCTTTTTTGCGGCATCATCATTCACCGCTTTTTTCGCAATGGCATTCAATTCCGCAATGGCTTTCGGTGTGTTCAGGTCATCACGCAAGGCATTCAGAATTGATTCCGGCACTTCTCCTGCTTCCACACCATCAGTAAGGCGATACCAGCGATCCAGTTGACGCTGAGCCTGTTTGATACCGTCACGGCTGAAATCAACGGGTTGGCGGTAATGGGCTGTGAGCAGGCACATACGGATAGCCTCGCCCTTGCCGGGAAATTCCTCCAGCAAATCATGAACCGTTACGAAGTTGCCCAATGATTTGGACATCTTCTCACCATCTACCGTCAGATACCCGTTATGCATCCAATAGTTAGCCAGTGGCGCGCCTTCATGAGCGCAGCGGCTCTGGGCGATTTCATTTTCGTGGTGGGGAAAGATCAGATCTAATCCGCCGCCATGAATATCAATGGTCTTGCCGAAGTTATCCTCAATCATGCAACTACATTCCAGATGCCAGCCCGGACGGCCACGCCCCCATGTGCTATCCCATCCCGGCTGATCGTCGGAGGACGGCTTCCACAGAATAAAATCCGCCGCATCCTTCTTATAGGACGCCACATCCACACGCGCGCCCGCGATCATATCTTCAAGTTTCCGACCGGATAGCTCACCATAATTATCCATACTGGGTACTGAGAACAACACATGACCGTCTTTTTCATAGGCATGGCCCTTTTCTATCAGGTCGGCGGTCATGCTGATCATCTGAGCAATATAATCCGTTGCCTTGGGTGTTAAGTCCGGTGGTCCGGCATTAAGGGCAGCCATGTCCGCTTCATATATGCGGGCATATTTCTCGGTAATTTCCGAAATCTCTGTGCCACTGTCCTTTGATGCCTCAATAATCTTGTCATCAATATCAGTGATATTGCGAGCATAGGTGACTTGTTTGTAATCGTGACGCAACAGCCGCACCAACAGGTCAAACACCACTACGGGCCGCGCATTACCCACATGAGCATAGTTATAAACTGTCGGGCCGCAGACATAAATCGTCACATGATCAGGGTCTATTGGTGTGAAATCTTTTTTCTTCTTGCTCAGCGTATTATATATCTTGAGGCTCATGCGGCTTTACCCTGAAGCCGTGCTTTAACAATATCCGGGTCTATCAGAGGTAAGAGCAAACCCATTTCCGGCCCATGATCCATACCCGTAATGGCTTGACGCAACGGCATGAATAATGCACGGCCCTTGGCTCCGGTTGCCTCCTTAACTGCGGAGGTCCAGCTTTTCCATGTTGTCTCGTCCCACGGGGTCGCGGGCAGGAGTTCTGCGGCCTGTTTTGTAAAGTCTAAATCCTCAATAATCGGCTCAAGTGTTCCTTTAACTATTACCTTCAACTCATTTATATTGCTAAGTTTATTGATGTTACCACGACATATATTCCATAATGCTTCATCCACATCATCCAGACGTCCTGATACGGCAGAAAAATCGGTCTGATGGAGGATTTTTGCATTCAGAATTTCAAGATCTTTGGGGTCAAACTTTGCAGTTGAACGGCTATATTTTGAAAAGTCAAAACCATCTACCAATGGCTTTAATGATGTAATCGGCTCAATAGGATCAGAAGAACCGAGACGCGCAAGCAGGCTGTTAATGCTCATGGCCTCCAGACCATCCTCGTCACGGTAGGACTGGATACTGGCTGTACCAAGACGTTTTGACAGCCCCTCACCACCCGCACCTGTCAACAGGGAGAAATGGGCATATTCCGGCGCCTGTGCGCCCAGAGCTTCAAAAAGCTGGGTTTGAACCGCGCTGTTGGCGCTATGATCCTCACCGCGCATAACATGGGTTATGCCAAAGTCAATATCATCCACGACCGATGGCAGGGTATAGAGGAAACTACCGTCTTCACGGATCAGTACCGGATCACTTAGGGCTTCAAGGTCAAAGCTCTGATGCCCCTTGACAAGATCATCCCATTCAACCCGTGCGGGCAGGTCAAGCTTGAAGCGCCAATGCGCCTTGCGGCCTTCTGCTTCATAGGCTGTGACTTCTGCATCGGACAGGGACAACCCCGCTCGGTCATATACTGGCGGCTTACCTTGACCCAACTGAACTTTACGTTTTAGTTCAAGCTCCTGTCCCGTTTCATAACAGGGATACATACGGCCATCGGTTTTAAGTTTCTCGAAGACTTCGTTATATCTGTCAATGCGGTCGGACTGACGTGCGGTCGCGTCCCAATTCAAACCCAACCATGTGAGGTCACGTTCGATGGCATCGGCAAAGGCCTGTGTTGAGCGGCCCGCGTCGGTGTCATCAAGGCGCAGAAGGAATGATCCGCCCTGTTGTCGGCAAAACAGCCAGTTCACAAGGGCTGTGCGGATATTACCCACATGAAGCAGGCCAGTGGGGCTTGGGGCGAAACGAACTTTTACAGGTTTAGTCATCTGTTTATTCTCATTTATAATCTTGCATTGCGAAAACCATTGGTAATCGGGTAACGACGGTCACGGCCAAAATTCCGGCGGGTTAATTTAACACCGGGCGGGGCCTGTCGCCTTTTATACTCCGCGATATATAGCAGATGTTCAATGCGCGCAACAGTCTCTCTTGCATGTCCCCTTGCCACAATGTCATCCAGTGTCATTTCGCGCTCAACCAAACATTCCAAAATATCATCTAGCACCTCATAAGGCGGCAGACTGTCTTCGTCCTTCTGGTCAGGCTTTAGCTCAGCGGTCGGTGGTTTGGTGATGATATTTTCAGGCATTACCTGCCCCCTTGGCCCTAGCCCGCCCAAGGGATGATTTTTGTTACGCCATTCGCAGATGGCAAACACATCAGTTTTATAGAGGTCTTTTATCACCGAATAGCCGCCACACATATCACCGTAAAGGGTAGCATAACCCACCGACATTTCCGATTTATTTCCCGTGGTCAGCAGCATATAACCGAACTTATTGCTGATCGCCATAAGCATCACACCACGGATTCTGGATTGCAGGTTTTCTTCGGTTGTATCCCCTTCCATGCCGGCAAATTGTCCGGCCAGCATTTCATCGTAAGCCTGCACCGCTGGCTCTATGGGGATATTGTCTATACGCGCACCGATCCAGTCGGCACAAAGGGCCGCATCCAACAGGCTTTCCTCACTGGTATATTTTGAGGGCATCATGACAAGATGGACATTTTCCGCCCCCAATGCATCCACCGCGACAATGGCACTGATGGCGCTATCAATACCGCCGGACATACCAAGCACTACACCGGGAAAGCGGTTTTTCCTGACATAATCCCGAAGACCCGTAACCATAGCCTGATAAATGGCCTCATAACCATCAGGGATGGTATTAATTTCACCTGCATCACAGGCCCATGACCCAACTTGCTTTTGCCAAGCTGTCATCAGGGTAGTTTCCTGCCAGCTAAGTGAGCAGGCGGCTAAGACACCATCTTTATTTAAGACAAAAGCCCCGCCATCAAAGGCTAATTCATCCTGTCCCCCTACTTGATTCACATAGATCAACGGACGTGCGTTTTCAGATACGCGAGCCTGTGCAAGTATTTCTCGTTCTTTATTCTTATTTTGTTCGAATGGGGAGCCATTGAGAATAATAAGTATTTCTGCACCATCAATTATCAGGGTTTCAGATATTTCAGGTTGCCACATATCCTCGCAAATCATCACGCCGAGTTTTACACCACGAAATGACATGGATTTTGACTTCGGACCGCCTGCAAATACTCTCTTTTCATCAAAGACGCCGTAATTGGGCAGGTCAGCTTTATGGTGAATGGCTGCTATTTTACCATTATCCAAAAGAATTGCGGAATTATAAGGCAGCCCGCCTTCCCGCCAGCATGACCCAATAAGCATGGCCGGCCCGCCATCAGCGGTAACGGCCGCCAGTTGGGCAACCTTATCCATAGCGGCCTTTTGAAAGGCCCCTTTGAGAACAATATCTTCGGGTGGATAACCGATCAGGCAAAGTTCGCTGTATACAACAAGATCAGCACCATCACCCGCAGCAGCTTTGCGGGCGGCAAGTATCTTGTCATAATTTCCTGACAGGTCCCCAACAGTCGGGTTCAGGCTCGCAAGAGCGATTTTCAACTGATCCATAATCCCAAATCTCTTATATTAAAAAAGATCAGGCCAACAAAACTACACTTGGGCGGTTTCAGTTTGCACTTGTTTTGCGAGAGCCTGACGTTCCTCTTTTAAACTTTCTGCGATCAAAAAGGCAAGCTCTAGCGACTGACTGGCATTAAGACGTGGGTCACAGAAGGTCCGGTAACGGTCGGCGAGCTTCTCATCAGTGATGGCTTCAGCCCCTCCCGTACACTCCGTAACATTCTGCCCGGTCATTTCAAAATGTATCCCGCCAGCATAGGTGCCTTCGGTACGGTGCACACGGAAGAAACGGCGGATTTCAGCCAGAACCTGCTCGAAAGGACGGGTTTTGAAGCCGGTTGAAGATTTGATCGTATTGCCATGCATAGGATCAGAAGACCACACAACCTGACAACCTTCTTCCTGAACACGGCGAATGATGGGCGGTAGTTTTTCTTCCAACAGATCCGCACCCATGCGACAGATTAAAGTAATCCGTCCCGCTTCATTTTGGGGGTTAAGCCT
>JAGLJX010000163.1 GCA_023142175.1 Emcibacter sp. | reverse complement strand
CTTCTGGCGATAACATTACATGAAGCCGCCCATGCATGGGTTGCTTTTAAGTTGGGGGATAATACCGCAAAAATGCTTGGGCGGGTCAGCTTTAACCCCTTTGTTCATATTGATCCCTTTGGCACTGTCCTGTTGCCGGTCATACTGTTGATGAGTGGTGCGCCGGTATTGTTTGGCTATGCAAAGCCGGTTCCGGTTAATTTTATGAGGCTTAACAACCCGCGCAGGGATATGGTTTTTGTCGCCTTGGCCGGACCAGCGGCAAATATAATACTGGTTATTATCGCGGCTTCATTATTTCATATTGTAGAATTTTTACCAAATGTGGCCGGGCATTGGCTGTTGGGGAATTTAGTATTTGCTATCCAGATAAATGCCATACTTGCGGTTTTTAACATGCTGCCTATTCCACCTTTGGATGGGGGAAGGGTTGCGGTTGGCATTTTACCGGATATAATTGCCAAACCCCTGTCGCGGGTCGAGCCTTACGGTATGTTTATTATCATCGGGTTGTTTTTGCTGCCGATGCTGGGGCGGCAGATAGGGTTGGACTTGAATATTCTATGGGCCATAATAGAACCCGCAACAGATATGGTGAAACAATTAGCGGTTTTGATAGCTCCTAAATGAAGAATAAAGAACCAGAACAGTCTGTATTTGAAGACGTTTCTTTGGTGGCGCAGCCACCGGACGATGAGGAACGTCTGATTCTGGATATTGATGGTTTTGAAGGTCCCCTTGATGTTCTACTCACGCTGGCGCGAACTCAGAAAGTAGACCTGAAACAAATTTCCATATTGGAACTGGTTCAGCAATTCCTGAAATTCGTTGCCGAAGCCAAGCTGCAAAAACTGGAAACAGCCGCAGATTATCTGGTGATGGCGGCATGGCTCGCTTATCTGAAATCAAGGTTATTGCTGCCGGAAGAAAGTTCAGAAGATGAATTGTCAGCCGAAGAAATGGCAGCCCGTCTTACCTACCAACTACAAAGGCTGAACGCGATCAGGGAGGTTTCCGCAAACCTGATGTCACGTAACCAGCTTAACCGGGACGTATTCGCCCGTGGTATGCCCGAACCCGTGATCGTGACCAAAAATGCAGTATATGAATTGAGCTTATACGAATTGCTTAAGGGATATGCCGACCATAAGACCCGACACGCCATTGCTGATATAAAAATCCATAAACGGGAAATCTATACTCTGGATCAGGCTTTGGAACGCCTGCGCGGTTTGATTGGTACGGCCCTTGACTGGACAGATTTATTTCAATTCCTGCCGGATTATGCGGGCAGCGAAGAAATGACGCGCTCTATTAAGGCAAGTCTTTTTACCGCATCGCTTGAAATGGCCCGTGAGGGCAGGGCTGAAATCGTCCAGAAGCAAGTTTTTGGCCCCTTATTTATCAGAAAAAGAAACAGGGAAGATTAATGGAAATCATTGAACAAATTCGTATTGTTGAAGCCTTGTTATTTGCCAGTGACAAACCATTGTCCGCCATTGCCCTTGACGATTGTCTGCCGGAAGGCTCGGACATTGATCGACTTCTCAGTGAATTACAGGAACATTATTCAGGCCGTGGGGTTATTCTGGTGGAAGTTGCCGGAAAATGGATGTTTCAGACCGCACCGGACCTTGCCTTCCTGCTGCGCAAAGAAGTGGAACAGGAAAGGCGGCTGTCGCGGGCGGCGGTGGAAACACTGGCAATCATTTCTTATCATCAGCCCGTAACCCGTGCCGAAGTGGAAGAAGTACGCGGGGTTTCTTTAAGCAAGGGTATACTTGATGTTCTGATGGAGGCCGAATGGGTACGACCCATGGGGCGGCGGCGGACACCGGGCAGGCCAATGACTTATGGTACTTCTGATCATTTTTTGGTTCATTTTGGACTGAACAGCACTAAGGACCTGCCGGGCCTTGCGGAATTGAAAGCGGCAGGGTTTCTGGATAATGTAAATACATCGCGCCTGAACCTTCTGGATGATGTCAAGCCCACAGAAGAACAGCCCGAATTGCCCGGTTCTGCTGGGGAATAAGTGAAAAATATTTTTTATGTTGCTTTCAAAGTCAATATCGTTGATTTTCGTCAAGTATTTCCCACAGTTAATGCCTATGATGCATCCGATTTTGTGGTAAAATAAACACTCTGAATAAGGAGATTTTTAATGGGTTTAAGTTTTTGGCAGATTGCCATCGTCGTTTTGTTGTTTGTATTGTTGTTTGGCCGGGGTAAAATTTCCGATCTTATGGGGGATGTTGCGAAAGGCATCA
The DNA here is from genome assembly GCA_023142175.1 of Emcibacter sp. Next base: position 2,056 of record JAGLJX010000163.1, on the reverse strand, counting down.
AAAGCTTTAAAAAGGGGCTTTCTGAAGAAGATGTAGATGTGGCAGCTTCAGATGAGCCGAAGGTTATAGATCAGAAATCAGAAACTGTTGTCAACGACAAAAATTCTGAAAAAACAAATAGTTAATTCGATTTTCGGGACGCGTTATGTTCGATATAGGCATGATAGAAATGTTTGTGATTGTCGTTCTGGCAGTCATTGTTGTCGGTCCGAAGGATCTGCCTAAATTGGTGCGTTCTATAGGCCGTTTTATCTCTAAAATCCGCTCTATGGGGCAGGAATTTCAAGCCAGCATCAAACAGATGGCCGATGAGGTCGAGCTGGAAGAAGTTACCAAAAAGCTGAATGAGGCCGTGAATATTCCACTGGATGATCTTGATGTGAAGCCGGATATTAAACCGGATTTCACCAAGAAAACTGAGGCGGATGAGAAATGAGTCCTGTTGAAGTTGAAAAATCAGACAATGAAATAATGACCAGCAGCTCTGCGCCATTGATCGATCATCTGATCGAACTCAGAAGCCGCCTGATCTGGATAGCCGCTTATATTATGGTTGCCTTTCTGGTCTGTTTTTATTTCAACGAAGAAATTTATCTTTTTCTGGCTCAGCCCTTTGTGGATGTTTCCGCGCAGTATGATCAGCCGGCACGAATGATCTATACGGGCATGCATGAGGCTTTTTTTGTCTATCTGAAAGTGTCGTTTTTCACGGCTTTTTGTGTTACTTTTCCTCTGATTTCTGTGCAAATCTGGCGTTTTATAGCGCCGGGGCTATATGGTAACGAGAAAAAAGCCTTTCTGCCGTTTCTGATCGGCACACCGGTATTATTTCTTCTGGGCGCGGCGCTGGCCTATTATCTGGTCATTCCCAACGCGTGGAATTTTTTCATGTCGTTTCAGGTCGGCGCGCCCGATGTGGCGGGTCTGGACAAGGAACAGCTTGCCGGTGTTCTTTCTATTGAATTACTGCCAACGGTCAAGGAATATTGGTCACTTGTGATGCTGTTAATTTTGGCTTTTGGTATCAGTTTTCAATTGCCGATACTATTGGTGCTTATGGCGCGGGTGGGCATGGTGACCGCCGATGGCCTGGCGGCGAAGCGTAAATTTATGGTTGTCGGCGCCTTTGCCTTTGCCGCGATAATGACACCACCCGATCCGGTGAGCCAGATTGGGCTTGGCATTCCCATAATTATTCTTTATGAAATATCAATAATATTCATAAGATTAACAATTAAGGACAAACAGGATGTTTGATATCAAAGCTATTCGGGAAAATCCTGAAATCTTTGATCTTGGTTGGAAAAGACGCGGAATTGACCCTCAATCCGCTGACTTGATTACTATTGATAGCCAAGTGCGGGAAAAGAAAACCGAATTACAGGACTGCCAATCCCGCCGCAATGTGGCGTCTAAGGCCATTGGTCAGGCAAAAGCAAAAGGCGAAGATGCCGATGGCCTGATTAAAGAAGTGGCTGACCTGAAAAAGCGCATGGCCGAGTTGGAAGAAGATGTGCGTCGCCTGTCTGATGAACTTACCTATAAAATGTGTCGTTTGGATAATATTCCGGCGGATGATGTGCCGGATGGCGCAGATGAAGCGGATAATGTAGAAGTTCGCAAATGGGGCGAGATACCCACATTTAATTTTGAACCCAAGCAACATTTTGACTTGGGCGAAGATCTGGGCCAGATGGATTTTGAGGGTGCCGCCCGCATATCCGGTGCGCGTTTTGTTATTCTAAGAGGTGATCTTGCCAGACTGGAGCGGGCATTGTCCACCTTCATGCTTGACGTCCATACCACTGAATTTGGCTATGAAGAAACCAGTGTGCCGCTTTTGGTGCGAGATCATGCGCTGTACGGCACAAGCCAGTTGCCCAAGTTCAAGGAAGACCTGTTTGAGGCCACAACGGGGCATTATATGATTCCCACGGGCGAGGTGCCATTGACTAATATGGTTCGTGAGCAGATTTTGGAAGAAGGAAATCTGCCCCTGCGTTTCACCGCATTAAGCCAGTGTTTCAGGTCAGAAGCAGGATCAGCAGGACGTGAT
>JAGLJX010000162.1 GCA_023142175.1 Emcibacter sp. | reverse complement strand
GCATCATCACTTCGTGATTGCCGCGCCGTGAGCCATAGCTGTTAAAGTCTTTGCGATCAATACCATTATCCTGAAGATATTTACCCGCCGGACTGTCACCTTTGATGGCGCCCGCCGGAGAGATATGATCGGTTGTGATGCTGTCACCCAACAGGGCCAGCAGGCCCGCGCCTTCGATATTTGAGAAACCGCCTTCAGCTACCTTGCTCATGCCCTGAAAATATGGTGGCAGGCGAATATAAGTAGAATCCTCTTCCCACGTGTAGGTTTCGCCTTCGGCCACATCGATATCCTGCCATTCTTGGGTGCCGGCAAAGACATCCTTATAACGGTCGATAAACATTTCCCGGTTCAGGGACGATGCGATGGCATCGGAAATCTCTTTGTTGCTCGGCCAGATATCCTTCAGGTAAACATCATTACCGTCTTTATCCTGACCCAGAGGATCATTGATGATATCAAACGTCATGGAACCGGCAATGGCATAGGCCACAACCAAGGGCGGTGAGGCCAGATAGTTGGCTTTAATATCCTGTGATATGCGGCCTTCAAAATTCCGGTTGCCGGATAAAACCGACGTGCATACCAGATCATTGGCATTAATTGCCTTGGAAATCGGCGCGGCCAGTGGGCCGGAATTTCCGATACAGGTCGTACAGCCATAACCCACCACATTAAAGCCAAGCGCATCCAGATGTTCCTGCAATCCGGCCTTTGCCAGATATTCCGATACCACTTGTGATCCGGGTGCCAGAGATGCCTTGACCCAAGGCTTCTTGTTCAGGCCCAGCGCATTGGCTTTTTTCGCCACAAGCCCTGCCGCCAGCATAACGCCGGGGTTGGAGGTATTGGTGCACGAGGTAATCGCCGCAATCACCACATCGCCATGACGGATACCATGGTCCGCGCCTTCAGTCTCAAAAGTCGTGGTTTTCTCTTCAAGCTTGCCAAAGTCGGCTAGAACATTATCAAACGCACTGACAGAATTCTTTAAGGCCACCCGATCTTGCGGGCGTTTTGGACCGGATATATTTGGCTCAATGGTTGAAATATCAAGCTCAAGCTTGTCTGAATAAACCGGCTCTGGTGAATTTTCATCAAGCCACATATCCTGTTCTTTGGCATAGGCCTCCACAAGGGCGATATTCTCTTCAGTCCGACCGGAAAGACGCAGGAATTCCAATGTCTGATTTGATACCGGGAAGAAGCCGCAGGTTGCGCCATATTCCGGCGCCATATTAGCAATAGTTGCCTGATCCGCCAGCGTAAGTTCATCCAGCGCACTACCATAAAACTCAACAAATTTACCGACAACACCCAATTCACGCAGCATTTCCACAACCCTGAGCACAAGGTCAGTGGCGGTAATGCCTTCCTGTAATTTTCCGGTCAGTTTAAAACCGACCACTTCAGGAATTAACATAGATACCGGCTGGCCCAGCATGGCGGCTTCGGCTTCGATGCCACCAACGCCCCAACCCAGAACCGCAAGACCGTTGATCATGGTGGTATGGCTGTCCGTACCCACACAGGTATCGGGATAGGCCACGGTGCGGCCATCAATATCTGCGGTCCAGACCGTCTTGGCGATATATTCCAGATTTACCTGATGGCAGATGCCGGTTCCTGGGGGCACGGCGGAGAAATTATCAAAACTTCCCTGTCCCCATTTCAGGAATTGATAGCGTTCCGCGTTACGGGTCATTTCCAGATCAACATTCTGCTTCAGCGCCTGTGCCGTGCCGGCATTATCCACCATAACAGAATGGTCAATCACCAGATCAACCGGGCTGAGCGGATTAATTTTCTGTGGGTCGCCGCCCATATCCTTCATAGCATTACGCATGGCCGCTAAATCAACAACGGCGGGAACGCCGGTAAAATCCTGCATCAAAACACGCGCGGGGCGATATTGAATCTCACGGGTTTCTTTTCCCTGAGTTTTCTGCCAGTCGACAAGGGCCTGCACATCTTGTGTGGAAACCGTAACACCATCCTCATAACGCAGCAAATTTTCAAGCAACACTTTTAAGGTGAAGGGTAAGCGCGATATATCGCCCAATTGTTCTGCGGCGGATTTAAGCGAATAATAATCATATTCTTTGCCATTCACGTCTAATGTCCGACGGGTGCCTAGGGTGTCTTGACCAACTGTTGCCACGGGGATTCTCCTTATGCGTATATATGCTGAAATTCTTTAGCTGTTTCTGCACTAAAATACAGAATTTCTCAAGCAAAAAGGTTGTCAGACAAGCGATTTTAATCAAAAAAACTGATAATTATATATTCGTTAATTAGAATATAATCATTTGTTAATAAATCAAGTTTATATCTTAAATAACGCATGGCGCTCTGGGAAATAAGAGCATTTAACTAGTTGATACATATACATTGTCGGGGAGATCAAATGAATATATTAAACAAAAGTTTCTTTACATTTACCAAAAACTATTCTGACCGAAAGAATATGTGGGTTATTTTCGCGGCTATGTGCGGAAATATGATTTTGCTTATTCTGACCCTTCTTATCTCTGTCCCGACTTTATCGAACTTTATCCTTCTGACCTTAAGTCTAGGCAGTCTGCCGTTTGCCATAGGGTTGTTGGTCTGGTGGCAGTTATTCCAGAATATCGTCGCCGTTGGCATTGTTAGCGCCGGCATAAAAGTGGATTTGAATGAGGCCCTGAACTCACTTCAAAAAGAACAGGCTGAATTAGAACGCCAGAAAAAAGAAGTCCGCAAAATGACCATGAAGGCCGGGCTGGCCACCGAGGTCCAGCATCAGGTTGAGGATGAACTAAAATATCTTAAGGAATTCGCCGGACAGACCAAAACCAGCCTGTTCAAAATGGCGGATTCAATCGATATCGAATTACAGGAAAATATCCAGAGCATCACCGTACAAGCGGAAAAAGCCAACGACATTGCCGCACAGCTAAAAGACTCCGCCATCACCGTAGGCAGCAAGTCAGATGGAGTTGCGGATGGCGCTGCTCAAGCTCTTGAAAATACCACCAATGTCCAGCGCGCCGCAGAAAGCTTAAGCACGGCGGTTATGGAAATCAGCTGCCAGATGGAACAGACAACCGAACTGACCCAGAAAGCGGTGACTATCAGCAACCATACTCAGGAAACCATTTCCGGGCTGGAGGCAGCCGCGCAGGATATTGAAGGCATTATAAGCCTGATCAATAATATTGCCCATCAGACCAATCTGCTCGCCCTTAATGCCAGCATCGAATCCGCACGAGCAGGCGAGGCGGGGAATGGTTTTGCTGTCGTGGCCTCGGAAGTTAAGGAGTTGGCTGGTCAGACCACCCGGTCCAT
>JAGLJX010000161.1 GCA_023142175.1 Emcibacter sp. | reverse complement strand
TTAAGGGAACCCAGAAAGTCCGGGCGTCTCTGGCAAATCCCACCGAAGCCGGACTGCTCTCCGTTGAGGAGAATAGTGAAGTTTTACGTATTGAACGGCGTTCTTACCTTCAGGATAATACGCCTGTTGAACTGACCAGATCTGCCTACCGGGGCGACCGCTATGACTTTGTGATGAATCTGGAAAATATCCAATAAATCAGATTTGGACCTGTCCTTTAATCCAACTTCCCACGACATCCTGTTCTGACGACAGAACAATGAAATCTGCCTGAAGCCCTTCGCGTATTTCCCCCAACTGATCCTGCATAGTCATAAAACGAGCCGGAATGAGGCTTGCCATCTGGCTTGCCTGCTCAAGATCAATATCCAGAAAAACCATTGCGTTCCTGACCGCGGTAATCATATCCAGATCCGATCCGGCTAGCCTGCCGTCCGGCGTTATACATTTGCCATCTGAAACCTCAATTTCTATGCCACCCAGACTAAAGCTTTTATCTTTGCCCCCAACGCTTGGCATAGCATCGGTAACGAGGAAAATTTGTTTTTCCGCCTTCGCCCGAAAAGCCAGATGCAACATAGCCCTATGAACATGATGCCCGTCCGCAATAATTCCACACCAGCCCCGCGCATCTTCAAGGGCCGCAGTAATCAGGCCGGGAGCGCGGCTGTCGAGTGGAGCCATGGCATTAAATAAATGGGTAAAGCCGCTAAGCCCTGCATCCATCGCCGCTAGGGCATCATCATAAGTGGCTAGACTATGGCCCGCCGAGACAACAACGCCACGCTTGGTGAGCGCCCGGATCATTTGGGGCGTGGTCGTTTCAGGCGCAAGGGTGACAATGGTCTTACCGCCCTTAAGGCTGGACATCAGATCCACCGCTGCCTGATCAATTTGCCTGAATTTCGAAGCATCATGCACGCCACGCTTCTTCTCATTCAAGAATGGCCCTTCCAAATGGATACCAAGAACACCGGGAACCCCTTGCGCAATCGCCGCCTCAACAGCATTTATCGCCTGTGCCATAACGCTCAGGTCATCGCTGATCAGGGTGGGGAAAAAACCGGTCGTCCCGAATTTTCGGTGGGCCTGTCCTATGGCCTCAATGCCTTCAACAGTGGGGTTGTCATTGAACAACACCCCGCCACCACCATTAACCTGAAGATCAATAAAGCCGGGCAGAAGTGTCATACCGCAAAGGTCACGTTCTATCCTGACATCCTCCGGGCGCGCTTTATCATCACATAACTTCACAATCGATCCCTGGCTAAACAGGATAGTTTGGTTATCTTTGAACCCTTGGGGGGTCAGGATGCGGGCGTTGATAAGGGCCTTCATATTTAAAGAGTCTCCGTTACCTTATTTAAATAGGGTGGACAATCGGGATCATAACCCCGCGCCAGAGAAAGCGCATTAACGAATTTGTAAAAAGACTGAATAAGAATGATTGGCCGCAGTTCAGAGGCAGCACAAGGGGCCGTGTCAAGATTATTGGCCCCGTCATAGGGTTTTCCTGCGGCCAGAACCAGCGCCATACGCTCAATGAATGCCGTAGCCGCAGCATCAATACTGGGTTGAGTTTTATCCTCAACAGATAAGACCATGACCGGAAAATTTTCTTTCACCAATGCCATCGGGCCGTGCTTCACCTCAGCCGCACTGAAGGCTTCCGCATGAATACCACAGGTTTCCTTGAATTTCAGGGCCGCTTCCTGCGCGATGCCAAGGCCAAGGCCACGGCTTACCACAAAAAGATTATTGGCCGCCTTTAACAAAGGCAATGCGTCAGACCAGTCCTGAGCAAAGGTTTTTTCCAGAGCATCCGGCAATTCATGAAGCTGCTTCAGCAAATCTTCGTTCTTTGTCCATGCGGCCACTATATGCACCATAGCGCTGAGAGAACAGATGAATGATTTTGTGGCGGCAACAGATTTTTCTGAACCCGCATGGAGGGGAATAACCACATGGGACAATTTTGCCAGCGGGGACGTCATATCATTCACCAGAGCTACTACTAAAGCCCCCCTGCTTTTGGCGGCCTGTGTGGCACTAAGTATATCAGGGCTCTGTCCCGATTGGGAAATGGCCAGAAAAAGCACATCATCAAAATTCTGCCGGGCCTCGAAAACAGAACTAACCGAAGGCGCCGCCGACAAAGTAGGTGTGCCGATATGGGTCTCAATCAGATATTTTGCATAGGTAGCCGCATGATCGGAACTGCCCCGCGCACAGGTCACTACAAGGGCGGGCGGCTGAGTGCGCAGATGATCAGCCAGAGTCTCTATAGCATTTTTATTTATGGCAAGCTGTTCCCGGACGCGCAGATGAGATTCCTGAGATTCCTGATACATTAATGTCTTTTGTTCATCTTCGCGGGTCATCGGCATTTTCTATATTGTCATTTTTTCTCAAAATAACTTCTTTTGCTCGCTTATTCAATACCTTTATAATACCACTTGCCCATATTTTTCCAATATTAACGGTGATAGCAGCTACTTGACAGTATTTAAGATACCAATATAATATCTGTATTTAACGTCATATCCGGTTTTGAGGGCTAAACTATGTATTATTTGGGAATTGATGCTGGTGGTACCAAATGCAGTGCCCGACTAACGGATGCCGATGGTCACATTATAGGGAGCGGCCTGTCCGGCCCTGCCAATACACGCATAGGAATATCAAAAGTCTTTGCCGCTATGGCAGATGCCTATGCTCAAGCCATCGCACAGGCCAACCTGAACGATCATGCTGTCGCCAATATTAAAGCTGGTATCGGCATTGCCGGGATCAGCCGTAAGGGTACCAAACAAAAATTACAGGCCCAACCCTTTCCCTTTGCTAGCGTCTCCATTAAAAGCGATGGTTTTATCGCCAATATGGGCGCTCATTCAGGGCGGGACGGCGGCATTGTGATCATTGGAACCGGCAGCATTGCCGTTGGCCGGATTGCCGGTAAAAATATTCAGGTCGGCGGCTATGGCTTTCCCATATCAGACGAAGGAAGTGGGGCCTATATTGGTCTACAGGCCATCCGCAGAACCTTACGCGCCTCGGACGGGCGCATCGCTCATTCGCCCCTGACCAGAGAAATTTTCCAAAAATTCGATGATCAGACGAGCGCTGTCGTTGGATGGATGGACCGGGCCACGGCCACAGACTATGCGGCCCTGGCACCTCTGGTGGTACAGGCGGCGGCAACAGAAGATAAGGTGGCTCGGATAATCATGCAGAGTGCGGCTCATCATATCGAAATGATGATAGGCAGCCTGTATGAATCAGGCGTGCCGCGCTGCGCCTTAACCGGCGGCTTGGCCGAGCATATAGAGCCTTGGCTATCCGCGCATATATACCCGAAACTGGTCACAGCAGAGGGGGATGCACTTGACGGTGCAATATGGCTTGCCCGCCAATAAATACCTAAAAGTAATGGCCTGAAACATAATACGACTAATATTGCATTTCTTAAAAAGTCACAAAAAAACGCGCCCGGCTACCACATCACATGGGGAACCGGGCGCGTTTTTTATTTTAGATTAGAACTTAGCTTTAATAGCCAGTTGCAAACGGCGTGGGTTAAAGAAGCTACGGGCCTCTCCAAATCCGGCACTATTCACTTTATTCTGGATATTGTATCCAGTCTGACTATCAAACACATTGAACAAATCAGCACGCAATTGGATATTCATCCCATTGTATATACGGATGTTCTGCGTGTAATTAATATCAAGCTGAAAGTGGGAATCTGTTGTACGTGAGCCTGCGGGTTCTGCGAACCGGCTCGTATCACTCCAGCCGGCAGGAAGACCAGCGGCTGTAGAGTCCCAAGCTTCCCAAGGCTGACCGGACTGGAGAACCATGAAGGCACCAAACTGACCATCCCAATCAAACTGATAGTAACCATACATTTTGAACTGATGGCGACGATCGCCACGAAGATCACCATTTCTGAAGTCCCAGAGCTGACGGCCTGAGCCATCGGCAATGAAGGATGATCCAATGAAGGAATTAGCATCATTTGATGTCGTTGTATTGTCCTGATCAAAGTTACCGTAATAATGTGACCAGACATATGACGCCGTAACAAACAATTTCTCAGTGGTATATTCAGCTTCAACACTTGCTTCATAATATCTGGTGAAAGCACCATCAAGCTGCGCGATCACGTAAGATGATCCGCCAATTTCAGCACGAATTTCATCAAGATTTTCCACATATAATTCCTGAGGAACATAATCAGGCGCACTCGCCGAAATACGGTGAGTATTTCCGGTATCTTCCCAGAAGTTAGCACCACCACGATAACGGGCATGGGCGCGAACGGTCAATTCGTCTGAAACCTGACTTGTCCAACCGATGAGGAACTCATCAATTTTACGAGGGCTCATGCCTTCCTGGAATACTTTACCAGATGAAGAGCGAACACCAACGGACTCGATATAGTCACCATTCTCATCAAAAGAAACATTGATATCACGTCTAAGGTTACGTCCCCATGATGCGGCACGTGCCAGCGATGATGCGGACGGATGATAGCGTGCATAGTTCGCATAAACAGAGCTTGTGTCTGAATAGTCCCAGTTAGCGCCGAAGCGTGGCTGAATCATATCTGACCAATCAACTTCATGCATTTTGTAACGAGTGCCGGGAGAAACTTCAAATCCGGAGACTGTGCCTGCTTGTTCGCGCAGACCCTGACCGAACAGAACATCATTACTTAGCAATACCCCAACATTGAATGTCCAGTCACCCGTTTCAATAGTATCGTTAATTTCGAAACTCTGAAGTTTGGATGCTGAGTTAATGTTAGGAGGTGTTCCACTATCGAAACTCATTTGGTTAAGGCGAGCCTGGAAGAATATAGGTGTTGACCCGTCAGAGGCAACATCTTGACCACCAATAACCGTAATTCTACCCCAGCCATTAGAAAGCCGTGCCAGATCTTCTTCGATTGTCTGATGCTGGTAGCCAATGTGTACTTCATGACTTGTATCACCAAGATAGAACTGACGATCATATCCGATTTCAAAACTTTCGCGTGAGAAATCCTGATTATTGATTGTCGTACCACCACCGACAGCACCGCCGCCAGTAGCCACACCATTATCCAAGAAACCATGCTGGTCAATGAGTGGTTGAATGAACGCGTTAAAAGCAGTCGCCCCTGTAACGGGTTGAGGTACTAATAACAAGCCCTGCTGATCCAGAGATCCGATATTCAGAGAATCACCTTCTGTAATGCCGAAGTCAAAAAGTGTGTCCGGACGTGAAGATGTGTCATTCTTGTAATTGGTGTATTTAACACTCAAAGAACTGGCATCATCAATAATCCATGACCCTTCAAGAATGATAATATCCTGAGATGCATCAGAACCCGTACCGGCAGAAGCAGCCGTAAATGCGCCAACACCTGAATTGCGGTTTTCACGCTCCGAAGTACGGTAGCTACCGTCAATCAGGATGTTATCCGTAGGGGAGAAAGTCAATTTACCAAAGAACTCATCCCTTTTACTACTGAAGTCCGGCACTTCGCCGTAAGCATTGCTAGCATTGCTGCGGCTGGAGGTTGGACGATAGTAAGAGGTATAGAAAAACAATCTGTCTTTCAGGATAGGTCCACCAACACTGGCGGTTACCCATGTTTTATCTTCTTCAAATTCAAGAGGCGTATCGCCACTCTTCAAATCAGCCGTCATACCACTGTTTTGAATTTGATAGCTAACTTCACCGTGAAATTCATTGGTACCTCTTTTACTGATGGTATTCATCAGGAAGCCACCAGAACGGTTGAAACCAATCGCCGTTGCGCCACCGCGAACCACAGATACCTGATCGATATCATGTGATGAGGGTTCCGCAGACAGCGTACCAAACATTGGCAGGGATACATCAACACCATCAAACTGATAGTTATTATCCTGACCACTACCGCCGGCACTTGGGCCACGGACAGAATCTTCAGAATATTGAACACCCGGAATCAATTTTTGAATATCGCGATATTCCTGACCAATAGGAACACCATTAATGGCAGCCGAGCCAATCGAACTTTTCAGAGCAGCGCGACCAACATCAACCATGCTCTTTGAACCGACAACAACAATTTCTTCCACGCCATCAGCGAAGGCAACATTGACCTTGAGTTTTTGTTGCAGCATAACGGCGGCGGAGCGTTTCATCTCGTTGCCATCCCGATCACGGAATATAATTTCATAATTACCCGGTGGCAATAATGGCAACCGGTAACGACCATTTGCGGCCGTTGTTGTGGAACGTGGCTGTGGCAGTACAGGACTGCTCGCCTCAATGGTAACACCTGCGAGGGCAGCGCCATCGCTTTGGGTTACCTGACCCGTCACACTACCAGTCTGCTGAGCAGAGGCTGGTGTGCTGAGAATAACCACACTGAATGCTACAGCAAGCCACGTAAAAACGCTTCTGTAACTCAGGCGGGTCCTTCCCAATCTATTGGAAATCTTAGTCATTTTATTCCTTCCCTCATTGTTTTATATTTAGGCCTAAATGGCATTATATAGACCTTAATGGCACATACTATTCTTGATTACAGCAAAAATACCATCAATTTCACTCTAAAGTCAAATACCAATTTGAGACCATTGTCATATTTTTGCATATAATCCCCTGTTTCACTAAAAAGACAGATACCAACTAGAGACCTTTGCATAAGTCCATTCCGGTTTTTATGGCTAAAATAGCCCTGTTTTACAAAAAACACTGTCCAAATGGCATTATATTTTGTAACACTGAATTCGTTACCCTTTAACCTCGGCTATTTTATAAGCTTCAGCTATTTACCGATTCAGGTCTATAAACATGAATAATTTTCTTGCTCATACCACCTCTACAGGCACCGTTATCCGCCATATATTACTGGTAATCGGATTGGGTTTTATCTCAGCATGCGCCCATGATGGCGGCACAACCCAACTGCCATCCGCAAACCACAACAGCCGTGTGAGCATCATTGTTATTCATCATACAACGTCGGATTTTGGCGAATCCGTAAATATTTTGACCCAGCCGTCATCGAATTCGGTCAGCTCCCACTATCTGATACCGGAGCCCAGTGACAAGACCTACACCCGCGATAAGCTGGAAGTTTTTGCACTGGTCCCTGAAACTCAGCGCGCGTGGCATGCCGGCCGAAGTTACTGGGCGGGAAAATCAGGGCTGAACGATCAGTCAATTGGTATTGAACTGGTCAACCAGACATACTGCCATCAACAGGCGAGTGAAGAGATCACAACCGATAATGACGAAGAGCCAATGCGTCTATGTTTCTACCCCGATTTTGCCGAATCTCAGATTGATATCCTGACGGACCTTCTTCGCGGTATTCTGGAACGACATCCGGGCATCCGGCCCATTAACATTGTCGGCCATTCGGACATCGCGCCGGACCGCAAAATTGATCCCGGCCCCCGCTTTCCATGGCAGCGGCTTTACCAGCTCGGTTTTGGCGCATGGTTCGACGATGAAACAGTGACCAAATACTGGGAAAGATTTATCGCAGCCCCTCTACCCCTGATCAATATACAACGGGCCTTGAATGCCTATGGTTATAAAATAGAAGACACCGGGATATTGGATGACCAGACGAAAGTGGTTCTACGGGCTTTTCAGATGCATTACCGGCCATCGCTGGTCACCAGCGAACCAAATCTTGAGAGTACGGCAATATTATATGCCCTGATTGAAAAATATCGCCCCAGACTACTCGATGAACTCCTGATCATAGATATTCCAACAGAAGAGGTTGCGGAAGCTGATCC
>JAGLJX010000160.1 GCA_023142175.1 Emcibacter sp. | reverse complement strand
TGGCCTTCGATCACCTCAACGGAAAACTCCACCTGTGACTTGTTTATGTCGGGAGGAAGAAGCGCAATCCCCAAGTCTTTAACGTCCTGCTTGAATATCGCCAGCTTGTCCGTATTGGTCAGGTCGAGCGACATGATCGCCGCCATGAACTCCGCCGTATAATTGGCTTTCAGATAGGCGGTATGATAGGACACCAGTGCATAGGCCGCAGCATGGCTTTTGTTGAAACCGTAACCGGCGAATTTTGCCACCTGATCAAAAATGCTCGCCGCCTGTTTCGAGTCAACGCCTTTTTTATCGGCCCCGTCCTGAAAACGGGCGCGTTGGGCATCCATTTCCGCCTCAATTTTCTTCCCCATAGCCCGACGCAGCAAGTCCGCCTCACCTAGTGAATAATCCGCCAGAATTTGGGCGATCTGCATGACCTGTTCCTGATAGATGATCACGCCGTAGGTTTCGGTCAGGATACCTTCAAGCAACGGGTGCAGATAATCGGGCTTTTTCTCACCATGCTTACAGGCAATATAACGGGGGATATTTTCCATTGGCCCCGGACGGTAGAGCGCCACCACCGCTATAATATCTTCGAATGTATCCGGTTTCATTTGAACCAGAACATTCTGCATACCACTACTTTCCAGTTGGAATACACCCGTCGTCTTGCCGCTACTGAACAGATCATAACTGGGCTTATCATCGAAGGGAACTTGTTCCAGTTTAACCTCTATGTCGCGCAGGGCGATATGTTCCACCGCCTTGGCCAGAACCGTCAGGGTTTTCAGCCCAAGAAAGTCAAATTTGACCAATCCGGCATGCTCGACAAATTTCATATTGAACTGGGTTACTGGCATATCTGATTTAGGATCACGGTAAAGCGGTACGAGCTGATCCAGTGGCCGATCCCCAATCACTACGCCGGCCGCATGGGTGGACGCGTGACGAAACAGCCCCTCCAGTTGCAAGGCCAATTCGATGAGATGAGCCGTGGACGGGTCATTGTCCCTCTCGTAGCGCAGTTTTGCCTCACTATCCAACGCCTGCCCCAACGTCATGGGGTTCGCAGGATTAGCAGGGATAAGTTTCGAGAGGCGATCCACTTGCCCATAAGGCATCTGCAAGACCCGCCCCACATCACGGATCACCGCCTTGGCCTGAAGTTTCCCGAATGTGATAATCTGAGCCACCTGTGCATGACCGTATTTATCCTGTACATATTTGATCACCCGGTCGCGCTTGTCCTGACAAAAGTCAATATCAAAGTCGGGCATAGACACCCGTTCAGGGTTAAGAAACCGCTCAAACAGCAGGCCAAAACGCAGCGGGTCAAGGTCAGTGATCATCAAGGCCCAGGCCACGACCGAACCCGCACCAGAACCACGGCCCGGCCCCACCGGAATATTGTTGGTTTTTGACCAGTGAATAAAGTCGGCAACAATCAGGAAATAACCCGGAAAGCCCATTTCAATGATGATGCCAAGTTCAAATTCAAGACGTTCCAGATACGGTTTCGCAAGTTCTTCCTGCTTTTCTGCATCCTGTTCCCCCAAATAAACATGATGATCCAGACGAATTTTCAAACCCGCATGGGCCAGTTCCGCAAGGGAGACATCTTCGCTCTTATCCCCATCAACATAACCGGGCAGAATGGGATCCAGTTCCTTTACCTTGAATGCACACCGCTGGGCAATGACCATCGTATTCTGGATTGCTTCGGGCAAATCTCTGAACAGCTCTGTCATTTCAGATGAAGATTTAAAATAATGTTCAGGGGTCAGCTTACGCCTGTCATCCTGCTCCACATAATTGCCGCCTGCTATACAAAGCAGGGCATCATGGGCTTGATACATTTTCTTCTCTGGGAAAAACACCTGATTACTGGCCACAAGGGGAATGTCATAAGCATAGGCCATATCGATAAAGGCGGCTTCGGTCTGCTTCTCCGGCCCCATGTCGTGTCGCATGATTTCCATATACAGGCGTTCTGGAAATAGCATTATCAGTTTTCTGAGAACTTCTTCTGCCTTTTCCCGCGATGTTGCTCCACCCACCTGAAGATATTTACCCACCGGACCATCCGGCCCACCGGTAAGGCAAATGACATCATCTGTTTTACCCTGCAAATCGGCAAGTCTTATTTGCGGAACCTCAGTAGGCTCACTTTCAAGATGGGCTTTGCTGACCAGTGTCATCAGGTTCTGATAACCCGCTTCCGTTTGCGCCAGCAAAACCATCCACCCCGGTTCAGGGGTTTTGAAAGATCGCCCATCCTGTTCGACCTCATGACGGATGGCAATTGTACAGCCGATGATTGGCTGTATTCCGGAATCCGGCAATGCAAGGGATGCTTCCATCGCGCCAAACATATTATTGGTATCAGTGATCGCGACGGCGGGCATATCATTGGACGTACATAACGCACCCAGTGCCTTCACATGCACAGCCCCTTCGGACAATGAATAAGCCGAATGAAGTCTGAGATGTATGAACCCTGTCATCGGCCTAGCTCAACACGCCGTTATGCAATGTCACACATCGATCCATCTTTTTTGCCAGTTCTTTATTATGAGTAGCAATAAGGGCGGATATCCCCTCTTCCCGTGACAGGCGAAGAAGTTCATTCATTACGCCGTTGCCCGTTGCTTCATCAAGATTACCCGTTGGCTCATCAGCCAAAAGTATCTTTGGACGACCCACCAGAGCACGCGCAATGGCAACCCGTTGCTGTTCGCCGCCGGACAATTCAGAGGGCCTATGGTCAAGACGCTTTCCCATGCCCATTTTCACCAACATTTCCGTCGCTTTATTACGGGCGTGAGATTTGGAAACACCGGCAATTATTTGCGGCAAGATAACATTCTCGATCGCATTAAATTCCGGCAACAAATGGTGAAACT
>JAGLJX010000016.1 GCA_023142175.1 Emcibacter sp. | reverse complement strand
GATCATTGGTAAAGTATATTTATCAACATTAATTATGTGAGGAAATTCAATGACCGTCCTTGACCTGACTGCGGCAGAAGCCGTGAAATTAATGCAGCAGGGGGATATGAAAGTCTCCGGTTATGTGGATATGCTCATCACGCATATTAAGGCCAAAAGCAACCTGAACGCATTTATCACATTCGATGAGGCACTGTTACGGGAACAGGCGGCGGCCCTTGACCTTCACCGGGAAAAAGGCGGTGAATGCGGCCTTCTTTTTGGACTTCCCATTGCGGTGAAGGATAATATCGAAACATCAGACTATGTCACAACGGGCGGCACCGGAGCCCTTAAACATCACCAGCCAAAGCAAAACGCACCTTTTTTACAAAAACTTCTGGATCAGGGGGCATTGGTGATGGGCAAAACAAATCTTCATGAGCTGGCCTTTGGCATCACGTCCAATAACGGCGTTTATGGGCCCGTGAAAAACCCCCACAATCCGGAAATGATCGCGGGTGGCAGCAGCGGCGGCAGTGCAGCCACTGTAGCGGCACATATGTCACCATTTGCCATTGGAACCGACACTGGCGGTTCTACCCGCATACCACCTGCCCTATGCGGTATCGTGGGCTTTCGACCAACTATGGGCCGTTATGGTTCAGAAGGCGCCATACCCATTTCTCACACCAGAGATACCTTCGGCACAATGGCCCATACAGTGGCCGATATTCAGCTTATTGACCAAGCGGCAATGAACACTGACAAAACTGAACCCCTCACTGACCTGACAGGCATCCGCCTTGGCGTGGCAAGAGAATATTTTTATGATAATCTGGATGGTGAAGTGGCAAAGGCAACTGATGATGCCCTTAAGCTACTGAAAGACCTTGGCGCGGAAATTGTCGAGGTTGATATAGTCGGGCTAGCAGAATTAAATGACGCGGTGAGCCTGCCCATTTGCCTTTATGAAGCCATAGAGGATATGACGGATTATTTAAAAACTACCGACCTTGATTTTGACCAGTTGATTGATGGCATGGGAAGTCCCGATGTTAAGGGCCTTTATCAGGCAATCCGGGCCGAGCCACCGGTAACAGCAGACGGCTATAAGACGCTGATAGAGAAGGCCCGACCAGAACTTCAACAGGCTTACCGGAATTATTTTCAAACACACCGGCTTGACGCCATGGTGCTTCCGACCACCATATTGCCCGCCAGCCCCATCGGGCAGGATGAAACGGTGAATATAAATGGCGAGGATATTCCGACCTTCAATGCCTATATCCATAATACGGACCCGTCCAGCAATGCAGGTATTCCCGGCATATCTGTCCCCATGGGCATGACGGAGAGCGGCCTTCCTATGGGGCTGGAATTTGACGGGCCGGAGCATAGCGATATCAGGCTGTTACAGATTGCTGCCGTATATCAAAAAGCCATTGGACGCCTGCCCGCATCATTATAAAAAACCGCATTGATAATTCGTTATACCCGCGAAGGCAGGTATCCAGTTCTAAACAGGACTAGACACCCGCCTTCGCGGGAGTGACATTGCATTAATTATGAGATGCCCCTAGATTTGTAGATACCTTGCAGGTTATAAAATAGAAGCAAGGAGCTTATATATTATGTCTACTGGAATATTGCGTCTCTTACGCTGGAGTTGGCAGGGTTATCAAGTTGCTATGCCCTTGTACGACTTCTAATAACTCATTGTATGATTGCTCGATTGTTTTGCCAGAAGTATCAAGCACCGCATGCGCTTTTTCATAGTAAGGCGTGCGTTCTACCAGAATTCTGTTTAAGTCCTCCATGGCATCTTCGTTGTTAGCCATTGGCCGCAAATCACCCTGTGCTGTCACACGCTCCATATGTTCTTGTGGTGTTGTCCGAACCCAGATCACCAGACAGGTGGATAGTAGGATGTTAAGTTTTTTAACCTCGGCTACGATGCTGCCACCGGTTTCTATACAACAGGATTCATGTTCATTCAGCGTGGTCAACAGCGCCTTTTCTTCCAGCCGCCTATATCCGGCCTGACCGGATAATTCCAGAATTTCAGAGACATTCATGCCACCAATAGTTTCGATTTCATTGGCCAGTCGTATGAAGGGTAGGTTTTGTCGCTTCTGTAGTAACAGGCCAAGTGTTGTCTTGCCTGCCCCGCGCAACCCGATCAGGGCGATACGGGTTTGCCCTTCATCCAGCAAAGAGAATTTCTGATATAATATCTGTAAGGCTTCCTGTTGTTCTTCACGTGACAGGCGACCAATGAATTCATTGATCAGGGATAGCTCAGGTGTTTGTTTTACAGTTGAGGGGAGAAGGTCGCTCAGGTTGGTCCGCAGGGCCCGGGCAACCTGACGCAGTAAGTTAATTGAAATATTGCCCTTTCCCTGCTCAAAATCGGCAAGATAACGTTCTGAAACGGAAGAATCCTTGGCGAGCATTTTTCGGGTCATGCCGCGTCCGGCCCGCAGGCCACGAACGCGGTCCCCTACCTGTTTAAGGAAAGCACCATTGGCCTCTGCTGTGTTATCCCCATCATTCTTCATAAATTACTCTTTCAAAAATACTTAATGGCCTAATGCCGTAAGCTGTAGCATAATAATATAGCTATCATTCGTTATCTTTTTTTACAGCCTTTCTTCTTTGTAAGGGCCAAAAGCTGAAAAAACCAGTGAATAGAATAATAAAGGGAAAGGTCACCGATAATTGTGCGGAGGCTATCCATAATTCCAACTGGTAACTAGGAGCTCCGGAGGCAAGTTCCATGCCTGCTAGAATGGGGGCCATTGTCAGATAAAGAATATGCATTACCAGACCCAGCACACAGATAACCAGCGTCAGTAATAGCCCCCTATGGGGTTGGCACAGTTTGCTCAAGAGCGAGCCCTGCATCATATTCTGGACGATAAATACACCAAAGATCAAGGCAACAGGAACCCTCACCATAAATTGCACCGGATCCATTTTCAGTATCTCAATGCAGAAAGAATACAGACCGTAACTGAGAATCAGGATGAGAATAGAGGCCATCAGACCCTGCAAAGGCTGTTTCCCAAAGGCAGGTGTTTTTTTTGCGAGGGCGGTGAACGGCCAGCCTTCCCACGTGATCACTAATAGCAACATGAAGGCTGCCGCGGTGAGGGAAAATGCTAATGCCGGCCATGCCATAAAAATACCCTTGGGGTCGAGAGCTTCCAGATAAAATGGTGCTTGCTGCATGGCGCTAAAATCAAAGAAAAGCCGGAAAGTTACGTAAGTAATAAAATAGCTGAATACCAGTGTCAGTAACCCGGTGATAAGCTTATTTGAAGTGATAAGCGTAATGGGCCAGCTATGCCATATCTTGCCCACCCAGATTAGCATCACCACAGAATGAATCACGAACATGACCACAAAAGGGGTTGGTGGCGTCACGCCGCCGCCGATCGTGTTAAGAACGATGGGCGCAACAATCAGGCCGGCAATTATGATAAATATTGAGAATACCACACCTTTTAAAGGTTGTGGTAGGGAGCCTGCGAAAATAGGGAATTCACTTTTCCATACTGCGGCAAGGAGTATCTGTGTCGGAATCATAGAGATAGCCAGAAACGTAACCCAGGTATGAAATGTGTGATATTCAAAAGAGGCAATGAAGCCAAAAGAGGCTAAGACAATTAGAATAGTACTGATTAGTCCGAGCTTAAAATATTTAGGCATAATTATGCATCCTTTTGAGTTTTAATTATTTTATAGTTTCTACTTTCGCTAGTTCGCGCAGGGCAAAATGTTGTACTTTACCCGATGGCGTGCGCGGCAGAGAATCGATAAATTTTACCGACCGCGGGTACTTATATGGCGCACTCTGCTGTTTGGCAAAATCCTGAATGTCTTTCACTAGTGCATCACCGGCCTTAAAGCCGTCCTTCGTGACGATATAGGCACGGACAATATGTCCCCGACTGGGGTCTGGCACACCAATGACCGCACATTCGGCAACGGCGGGATGCTGACTGATGGTCTGTTCCACATCGGGACCAGCAATATTATAGCCCGATGAAATAATCATGCCGTCACTGCGGGCCTGATACCAGAAGAAGCCTTCTTCATCAATTTTTGCCGTGTCTCCGGTAACATTCCAGCCATCAACGACATATGTGGTTTGCCGTGCATCATCCAGATAACGACATCCCGTAGGGCCACGGACTGCGAGATAGCCCACTTCCCCAACAGGAAGGATTGCTCCGTTTTCATCCATGATGCAGGCTTCATAACCGGGAACCGCCTTGCCCAACGTGCCGATAGGATCATCCGGTTGTTGTACAGAGATGAAAATATGGAGCAATTCGGTGGAACCAATTCCGTCAATAAGACGAATACCCGCCTTGTCAAGCCAAGCCTGGGTGACATAACCGGGTAATGCTTCTCCCGCTGAAACACCATGACGCAGGGAACTAAGTCTGTTGGCATCATAATTTTCAAGCAGGGCTTTATAGGCGGTGGGTGCAGTATAAAGTATGCTTACCTTGAATTTGTCAATGGCATCAATCAGGGGCGCAATACGCACATCTTCCAGCAATACAGTGGCCGCCCTGACAAAAAGCGGGAACAGGAGCAAGCCACCTAATCCATATACAAACCCCAAAGGCGGCGTGCCTGAGAATACATCCTTAGAGGTGGGGCGAACCACTTGTTTGGAGAATGTTTCACATACTGCGATAACAGCATGGTGAGAATGTACGGCGGCCTTTGGTTTACCGGTAGTCCCCGATGTAAAGGCGATCATCGCAATATCTGAATTGTTGCTTGAATAATTATCAAAGTCCGTTGGTTTTGTTCTCATCTGAGCTTCAAGACCGTCTGGATCATTAAAATACAGCACTTGCGTGAGGTGATCCAGCTCGCTTGCAGCAGCGTTCATATCCTCTTTCAGGCGATGGTCGCACAGGGCTATGCTTGCCCCACTCTGCTCGGCAATCTTTATGATTTCTTTTGCCCGTAACATGGCTATGGAGGTGACGACGATACCGCCTGCCTTGATAACGGCCAACCAACAGGCGGCCAGCATGGGGGTGTTGGCACTGCGCAACAAGACACGATTGCCGCTTACCAGACCAAGGTCATCTTTTAACACATGGGCAATTTGATTGGCTTTGTTCAGAAGTTCCCGATAAGTCCACTCACTATCAGGGGAATAGATAGCAATATTGTCACCATATCCCTCTTCAATGGCTTTATCCAACAATTCTACGGCGCAGTTAAAGGGGGGCTGTTTCGTCACCATGTCTTCATTGATAAACTTCGGCCATTGATCTGCTGGGGGCATATGGTCTTGCGCAAAATTATCGGCAAGTCTTTGATTTGATTTCACTATGGAGTCTCCATAAATATGATGTATACGTGAATATCCCTAGATCCCTGCATCAGGATAATATTTTTTATAAGTGAACTATAATACATATTATTGATTTTGTAAATAGGAAGTATATTGCAACTAAATCTGAGATATAAGGGGTTTTAGCCAAAAAATTTTCCTGAATTCAAGTGAATCAGCCTGTAATACCCAAATATGCGCGCAACATTAGGGAATATATTTCTAAAATTACCTAATATTGACAAATATAATTTCTTTAAAATGTAATATAATTCATTTTATTGTTGACGGATATGAAGTAAATATGTAGCTTATCTAGCATTGATGCAAAATACATATTATGTTTACCAAGGCTTATTCCATATTTGGATGTCTTAAAATGCCTTCAGCAGGGGAGTTCTGCTGACAACATAAGTTGCACTTTCAGGGCTAATTCAAACTTGAATATTTAATACCGCCCTTAAACAAATAATAAAAAGTCTACATAACACAACCGTCGATTATTGTCTTAATATAGGTAGAGGACTTAATACCATGAATATTGTAACATCTATTAAATACGCCGCTTTGGGAAGCATACTTCTTACTATCGCCAGCCCAGTTGGCGTAGCATATGCCGCAGATAAAGAAGGATTTGCCCTCGAAGAGGTGGTCGTTACCGCCCGTAAGCGCGAGGAAAGCCTTCAGAAAACACCTATTTCACTGGCGGCCTTCACAGCCAATGATTTGAAAATCAGGCAGATCGGCACCACGGATCAGCTAACACAGGTTACACCAAACCTGCAGTTTTCATCACAGGCACCTTCCTCCGGAAGTAATGCCTCTTCCCAGATATTCATCCGCGGTATTGGACAGACGGAATTTTTGCCAAGTACTGATCCGGGAGTTGGTCTTTATATAGACGGCGTTTATATGGCGCGCTCTGTTGGCGGAACACTTGATTTTGCTGATATTCAACGAATTGAAGTATTGCGCGGGCCGCAGGGAACCCTGTTTGGCCGTAA
>JAGLJX010000159.1 GCA_023142175.1 Emcibacter sp. | reverse complement strand
TAATAACGCAGGATTAACATGGACTTAAACCATGTTATAAAGCCGAGGGTGATGATCAGAGTGCCGCTGAGGGCAACGTCTGAGGTGACGCGGCCCGATAGCATGGTGCCAATTGTTAAAACCATCAGGGCCAGCCAGCAGAATATCAGGGTTCGGATGCTTGGGTTTTTGAAATTCATTTCATTCTCCTATCGTAACAAATAAATAAGAGGGAATAGAATTATCCAGATCAGGTCAACCATATGCCAGAAGGTCGCGCCAATCTCCAGATTCTCATTGCTGTTTTTCCAGCTAACAATGATCAGGATAATAATACCAAAGACCACATGAAAAGCATGAAATCCGGTGAGCAGAAAATACAATGTATAGAATGTATTGGTCTCTAATCCGATACCCTGAGCAAATTTCTCGGCATATTCCAGATATTTAACCCAAAGAAACACGCAACCCAGAATTATCGAGCCGCCAAGCCACAGGCGCATATGGGTGTGCTTGCCTTCATGCTGGGCCGTGACCGCCAATGCCGTGCATAGCCCGCTGGTGACCAGAACCATCGTGTTGATACCACCCAGAAACCGGTTCAGGCTGTCCTGAGACTGTACAAAAACATCCGGTTGCAGGGCATGGGCAATGGCAAAACCGATGAAAGACACGCCAAACACAACAAGCTCGCTCCAGATCAGCACCCACATCATGGGATTACCGGGCAGGCGCGACAACGCCCCCCAATCATCCTGAGAAGATACAGCTGTGTTTGTCGGATTTATATTATGCATCTGTTCGTACCTTAAGTTCTGTGTCTTATCCAATAAGTGGGAACCATTTGACAAGTATTATTTTAGTGCGATAAAGAGAATGATGACAAAAGAACAAAAATATACGGAAGTTGCTAGGCAGATTAAAGCTGTGACAGAGGGCGAAGATAACCTGATCGCCCGTATGGCGACCGTATCCTGCCTGTTGTCGGAGGCATTTGACGATTTTTTCTGGACAGGATTTTATATTCTTGACGAGAATAAGCCAAATGAACTTGTGATCGGGCCATATCAGGGATCATTGGGGTGTTTGCGAATAGCCTTTGGTCGCGGTGTTTGTGGCGCGGCAGCAACAACGGGACAGACGCAATTGGTCGATAATGTCCATAATTTCCCTGGTCATATTGCTTGTGATAGCCGAAGTGTATCAGAGGTAGTTGTGCCGGTTTTTAACCAATCGGGGGACTTGATTGCCGTGCTGGATGTGGACAGCGAAAAAGAGGCCACCTTCGATGAAACTGACCAACGGTATCTGGAACAAATCGTCGGGGATGCTTTTGCACGTTGCACTATCGGCCCGAATTAGGTAATAAAGGGCAAATTTATTAACTCGTATTAAAGTGAAAAACAACAATGGCGTCTTATCAATATAGTTTTGTAATGAAGGGTCTGTCCAAGACCTACCCCGGTGCGAAGCCGACCCTTAAGGACGTTACACTGTCCTTCATGCCCGATGCCAAGATTGCCGTGATCGGTGTCAATGGTGCTGGTAAGTCTACCCTGATGCGGATTATCGCGGGGCAGGACACGGATTTTCAGGGTGAAGCATGGGCGGCAGAGGGCATCAATGTAGGTTATCTGGAGCAGGAACCACACCTTAATGAAACTAAGAATGTCTTTGATAATGTCATGGAGGGGCTTGGGCCGCTCAAGGCCATCGTTGATGAATTCAATGAGATCAGCCTTAAATTTGCAGAACCCATGTCGGACGATGAAATGAACGACCTGATCGCGAAACAGGGCGAGCTACAGGAACAGATTGATGCGGCTGATGCGTGGGATCTGGACAGTCGTGTGGAGCTTGCCATGGAAGCGCTGCGTTGCCCGCCAAAGGATGCCGATGTTACGGTTCTTTCCGGTGGTGAGCGTCGTCGGGTGGC
>JAGLJX010000158.1 GCA_023142175.1 Emcibacter sp. | reverse complement strand
GTAGTATTCTGGATTATTTTCTGCAGGATGAAAAAAAACTTATCGAATTCTGCGCGGCAGTAGACGTAGCCGCCGACCAAGTAAAAAAAGCGCGCCAACAACTTCCGGGTGGTGAAGCAATTCCCTACAACACTTAAACGCATGAGTTAAAGGCTAAAAATGAAATTTGCCCTGAAGCAATTAAAATCCCTAACCCTGAACGGCTCCCGTCCCGTCATTATCTCCGATGCGGATGAAGTCATATTGCATTTTTCCGATATATTGTCGAAATATCTGCTCAGTCAGGGGATGTATGTTAATTTTACCAGCTACGCCCTCGAAGGAAATATCAGATACACCGAAAATGACGAAGCGGTTGATGCGAGTCTTTTCCGTACGATTATTGATGATTATTTTGAAAATTATGTTGAAAAACAGCCTCTGGTAAAAGATGTAGTCAAGCATCTGGAAAATTTATCCGAAATCTGTGATATCGTCATTCTAACCAATATCCCGCATCATTTCGCAGACCGGAGGCGCAAACAGCTTAGTGAAAGTGGTATCAACTATCCCATGATTTCAAGCAGCGGCCCAAAAGGGCCTGTCATAAAAGCCATACGAAAATTGACCAATAAAAAATTGATCTTCATTGATGATATTTCTCAACACCATAAATCGGTCGCCAAGGCCGTGCCTGATGCGCTCAGAATTCAATATATCGCCAATGATCATCTGAATAGTATTGAAGAAAAATCAAAACATTGTCATCATAGATGCCGTGACTGGTCACATATTGAGCAAACCATCCGCGATTACCTGCTTGCCGATGAAATATAACGTCACGACGCCAAGGGGATAATAATGAACAAACTCATTCTACACGGTTTTGTTGGCCTTCACAGCCATGTATATTCTCCGGATAGTGGGCAGGATGTTTCCCCTGAGTATATACCTAAAGCCCACGCCATTACCACAATACACAGTACGAACTCCGATGATGATAAACCATTAAGTGTATCCAACCTAAAATGATACGGGAAGAATTTGATCACTATTGCAACAGTCTGAAATCCACAACTCATGTTGTGCAATGGCGGGGCAGTTCTGTGTGGAAAATTGGTGGTAAAATTTTTGCCATCCACCCCGATATGGGCCACGGGAAAGAGCATAGGCTCAGCTTCAAATGTTCAGAGCTTAGTTATCAAATTCTTTGCGAACTTCCGGGGATCATCCCTTCCCCTTATCTAGCTCGTGCCAAATGGGTGCAGATCACCACGGCGGAGGCCATGGACACAGAAGATGTCTGCGCATATATCAAAATTGCCTATGATATTATCAGCCGGAAACTCACCCGAGACCAACGGGCGGAGTTGAGAATCTAAAATCTTCAATGCATTTAAGGGCTTATGGTTAATTTCTGTTAACCATAAAGGGGAGCGTTTTTTCCTATTTAAGCAGGTAATATTTTCCCTCATGGTTAGCTGCCATCATTTTTCCCTTGGGAATCAATATGTTGGCAATTGGCATGATGCTTGCTTTTATTTTATGTGAACAACATAATCAGAACATAGGGAATACCATGAACCATTATACAATTCCTCTGAAACCGCAAGATACCATTCCTGCAAACGAAATTAACAAGCTGGCTGATGAGCTGCTAATGAATTTTAAGATATCGGGAAAAAGCCTGTCGACCAAGAGTTCTAATATACTCGCCGAAATTCTGGACTTTGTTGTTGAAGCAGAACAAACAATCGCAGAACAGAACGATCGCATAGAAAAACTCGAAGTCATGACGACCACGGATTCCCTCACCGGGCTGTTAAATCGCAGGGGCATCATGAATGAACTAGAAAATGCCATTGCTATGGCCGACCGTTACGGTGAACCTGCCATCTTTGTCTATATTGATCTGGACCGATTCAAGAGTGTGAATGATACATTTGGTCATGCCGTGGGCGATGCAAAATTGAAATTTGTCGCAAACTCCTTGCTGTCATCCATACGTAACACCGATTATGCTGCTCGCTTGGGCGGTGATGAATTTGCTCTTCTGTTGAGACATTCCGAATTTGAAGGCGG
>JAGLJX010000157.1 GCA_023142175.1 Emcibacter sp. | reverse complement strand
TTAATAAATTAGCAACCTTAAATTGCTATACTCCCTTAATAGTTTCAGAGGCAGGCAGGAAATTGACTGGGGACAGTCAAAAAAATGGGGTTACATATACAAGATGCATAGTAAACAACATGTAACTATTGTTCACGACAATAACATACATAATAAATCGTTTATTGATCTAGTAAAACGCTACCACAAAATTAAATTGGTAGATGTTAAATCGCTATGCGCGGAAGACTTCAAACGTTCTTTACTGGTTATTATACAGGTCAACC
Source organism: Emcibacter sp. (assembly GCA_023142175.1). Next base: position 11,002 of record JAGLJX010000157.1, on the reverse strand, counting down.
TTACTGATCCGAAAGTATTGCGCCCCCTACGAGACAAGATGTCAATGCCGGAGCGAGAGCATATACCGGTACTCTTTTTACTTGATAAATTTAACCGGCGCGGCGTGGTACAATCCAACATATTGGGGGCAACAGATTATATTGCATATCCCTGTCCGGATAATAATTTCATTGAGGTTATGGGTGATCTGATTAATCATGCTGTTGAAAAATCATGGGCAAAATTATCTCAAATTCAGGAAGCTGCCCTAAAAGTCAGCCTGAAAGTAGTGGAAAATACATTCAGCAATGCTGCTGAGGGGTTAGAAGTTGCTCAGGATGAAGTAAAGGACAGTTGTGACCTGATCATCGAAGCCACAGCAAAAGACGGACTGAACAACTGGATGAATGCTATTCGTCAGCATCACAATTATACATATCGCCACAGCATGATGGTCTGTGGCTATCTGACCTCTTTCGGTATGTTGCTAGGTGTTAAGAAATCTGATTTGCAGCTGCTAGCCATGGGCGGCATGATGCATGACATCGGCAAAGCGATGACCCCGCTAGAGATACTGGACAAACCGGCAAAACTAACGCCGACCGAATGGACAGTAATGAAAGAGCACCCCAAGAACTGCCGTCTCATTCTGAGCGTGGAAAAATGGGATGAAGATATGATTGATATCGCAACCCATCATCATGAAAGACTGGATGGCAACGGATATCCTGATGGCCTTAAAGGGTCTGAGGTCAGTGATCTGGCCCGTATGACTGCCATTGCGGATATGTTCTCCGGACTTGTTGACAAACGCTCCTACAAGCCATCTATGTCAGCAGAAAAAGCCATCGGCATCATGCTTGAAACAGAAGGCCAACTTGACATCCCCCTCGTCAAAGCCTTTCAGTCTGTTGTATTATCTGAAGATGAAAAAGTTTTCGCCTATCAGAAATGACCTAAAAGTCATAATGCAGGGCCGTGAAGATATTGCTGTTGTCTTTAAACTGTCCAAAGAAACTGTAATCCTTTTGACCATAGAAAACATTTCCCCCCGCCTCTACTTTTAAATTATCCCGAATTTTATAGGATATATTCAGCCGCAAATAACCATCCTTGTCAGACGGAGAATAGAAATTAAACAGCGATAGTTTCAAGTCCTGATGCATTAACATTTTGGTCAGACGAACCGTGAATAAATGGCGGTTTTTCTTGTCCCGAATGGCCCCATCCGGCAAAGAGGTCAGATATTGGTCATAGTTTAGCTTATGTTGCAGATAATATTGTACGGAGCCGGTAAACTCGGTGCCTATTTCCTGCTCATAGCCCACAAGTAAGCGAAATTCATTATTTCGAACAAGCGGATTTGACGCCGCACCCTCAGCACTCCTGTAATAGCCCGTTTCCATAGAGCCTATGCCCTTAGATACCGGCCCCCGTACACTTGCGCCAAACACCTGAAGTCGTGGAAAAAGTGCCTCACCTGTGGTCATATTCTGCCCCGCAGGGCTTTTCCAGTATCCGTTGTAATAATAGAATGCTGTTTCATAAGCACCTAAAGAACGATATAGCCGCACGGCAAGTTCATCATCACTGAACCATATATCCGGACGATCCACAAGCACGGGGTTTTCCCGGCCCCGTAGCCCGCCACTTGTCCGGTCAAAGAAGGATATTCGCGATCCGTCGATAAACCGATCCGCATCAAAGCGCGGTATATAGACAATATCCAGATTATAATCCCCAAAGAAAAACGCCGTTTTAAGCGCATCTGACGGGGCCTTCAGATATTCATTATCACGGCCAGAAAAAAAACTATTCCAGTCCTTGGGGAACAGATCATTGATAAATGCAAGATCTCCCGTCCCCCAAGTCAAAACCTGACGGCCCAGCTTAACATCCATAAATTCGAATGGACTGAAAACAACATTTGCTTCCCGAACATCCACAAAACCCTGCCCCACCTCCAGATCAACAGAATGTTCATCCAGAACCGGATCATAAATAAAATCAGAAACAAAGTTAAATGTCAGACTATCAAACTCTTTCTCAACTCCAATTTGAAGCCGCAATTCGCCAAGGCTCATATCTTTTTCATGAGCATCTTTTTGTAGCCGAACTCCTACCCTGCTTTCCAGAAAACCACTCAGATCAAAAGGCAGCCCCTGATCTTCAACCACCTCCTGCGTCATGATGGACAGGTCGCCCAACCCTGCGGGCAATTCAATTTCCTGTGCCACTAATTCCTGTGGAAGGATCAGCAATATAGCTATAAGAAATCGCATCATCGCAAATATTTACGGGGTGCTTTACGCAAAGACCGCTCACTAAAAATGTTATCAGGTAATCCCACATCATATTTCACGGCACTGTAATTCATGATAGTTTTTCCACCGGTTTGATGATCTTCCATACTCGCAGTAGTAACAGTGGGATAACCACCAACCATTTCCACCTTCAGCGCCGTATAACTGCGGATTTTCTCACCCTGATCATCATAATATTCGGTCTTTATGGGCAGAAAGGTAGCTTTGTGAACCCAGCTTTTAAAAGAGCTGAATTCCACAGCTTTAATATCCTTCGGCTTACTCTCCACAACATAGACACTGTCATTTTCTTCCACAATCTCATGATTATCTTCCAGAATCCCGCGCCCGGAAACATCTTCATAATAGAAATGGGAACCAACAAAGCTGGTACGTTCATCGCTGGCGGCGATACGCTTCACGAGATCAAGACCGGGTAGATATAACCAGCGATCATCGCCCCTATCCATATTCTTAACCACCATGAAAACCATTTTTTTCACGTCCGCAGGTTTATTGAAATAAACGTAAAACTTCTGTTTGCCGTCCGTACCGTCATCATCTTTGCGCAATATGACAAACTCCCGCACCCGTTCCCGTCCTTGGGCATCAATGATGCGCATATTAACCTTTGCCCGACCATCATCACCCTTGTAATAAGACACATGGTTTGCCTTTTTCACCACTTCCATTACATCCATAGCCAATGCGGGAACAGCCCCCAGAAACGACAGGGCCAAAATTATCCTGAATATATTTTTCATGATACGTCCTTTTTAAATAACAGACCTTCGAACAGGCGGATAAGGGCCGGAAGGATGGTGAGCGTCGCCACACCCGCCAAAACCAATATGGCCGAAATAAACACACCAACCGTTTTATAGGGAACCAATGGTGCAGCGAGCAAAGGCATAAATCCGATACCAACCACGATCACATTGCGCGCAATAGCGCGTGCAGGTTCGCCAAATACCATAACGGTTGTTTGTTTCCAGTCGACAAACTTATTTTTCATTTCACGGGCTCGGGCCAGAAAATGAATCGCATAATCAACCGCCAATCCCAAACTGAGTGAGGATAATACCGCCACCGGCATATCATAATCCTTGCCAATCAAACCGATAATGCCGTAGATCATCCCTATGGTAAAGGTAAGCGGAAGCATAGCCAGCACGCCCCACCACAGCGAGCGGAACAGGAAGGTCATCATAATCAAGACAATGATAAAGCTGCCAATAAAAGCCTCTGCCATACCGCTAACCATCTTGTCCTGCCAAATCACATTAATGTAAGTAAGGCCGAACCAGTTGTGGGTGATCCCTTGCGGCGCGGGATTTTCCTGAAAAAACTGATCAACTTTCTCAATCAAAATACTCATATCCCGATTGTCGCCGGACTTTAACTGAAGCCACATATTAGATTTTTTATAGTCCGGCGTTACAAAATGCCATAAGTCCTGCGGACGGTGACTATTCTGATAGGTGATCAGCGTTTCCGCTACAGCCCTACGGGTCTTGGGGATGCGATAAGCGTCCGCGTCACCCGCAAAAAGCTCGCGGTGCACTGTTTTGACCACATCAGACAGGCTGTTGCTTTTACCCACCAACCCTGTGCCTTGCAGATAGGACTGTAGTTGGCTCATATAATTGAGGACTTCTGGGTTTTTGAATATCTCATCACGGCCCAGATACTCCCCAACCCAAGTGAGAGCCAGATCCCACCTGTCCCAATCTTCATCGGAAACTGTTTCCATTCGCTGTTCAATTCTTTCAATCAGCAAATTGACCAGTTGCTGACTATCTTCAGCTTCTGATAAAAGAACATCAACAGCCGGCATCATTTCCGACAGGTCATGGATTTTCATACCTGTTTTTAGGCCTTCTGCGAACTGTATAAGCGGCACTTCTTCCGCATCTTCCAGCACCAGATAGGCCATGTAAGTTCCCGCGAACCGTTCGTTCAACGCACGGTCCGCGACCCGGATTTCATGGTCAGGAGAGAACCACTTTACCGGATTGTCATTTATAACAATTTGATTGATACCAACCCACGCAACGCCTATCAGGACAAATACGCCCAGAATAATCAGCTTTGCCCCCTTATAAGTCACCCGCCCCAGACCGTTCAGCATCCTTGCCAATGGGCTATTGTTATTCTCATCACTATGATCAAGGCCAAAGTCGGCAAAGCTCTCCTCCGGCATCAACATGATATAGGCCGGGATCAGGGTAATGGTAAAAAACCACGCCAGAACAACACCAATAGAGACAAATAATCCAAATGTCTGCACAGGAGGGATCGGAGTTAAGGCAAGGGACGCAAAGCCAACCGCTGTGGTCAGAGTTGTAAAGAGCATGGGCGCGGACAGTTCCTTCATCACATGCTCAATAGTTTTCTTACGGTCTTTGAATTGCGGATATTTATCGTAAAAATCGCTTAAGATATGAATGGCGTCCAACACCGCGATGGGCATGATAAAGATCGGAATCATGCTGCTCATGATATGAACCACATTGCCCGTGATCACAAGTAACCCCATGGTGGTAATCACCGATATCATAGCCACAATCATGGGTGATATAACCAGAGATGCTTTCTTGAAGAAATACCACATAAGCAGGAATATCAGCAGCATGGCCATCGGGGCTGAAATGGCCATCTGTATGAACATTTCAACGCCGAAGGTATCCTGCGCCACCGGAAGTCCGGTAATATGATAGGTATCCCCGCCGTTAAATTCAGCGATCTTGACTTTTAAGTCCTCGACCACGTTATAGCTGATATTCTTGGCCGTAATGGGAATATAAAGCGCGACAGCCTTGCCATCATCAGACACGATAGTGCCATTGAGTAAAGGCAGGTTTTGAGCCTTATCACGAATACTCAGGGCAGCAGCATCATCCAAAGGTGGCTCTTTCATCAACCATTCGAATTTCACAACACCCGGCCCGCCCGGCTCAATATTATCCACTGTGGATGGGGCCATAAGGTCAACGGAAATAACACCTTCGATCCTTTTGGCAAAGTCAGCCAGAGCATGAATATTAGTGAGCGAGCTTTTGTTAAAGACCCCTTGGGGGTGCGTTTCATTCACCACACCCACAACGACCATATCATAAAGGGAAAATTCCTTCTTCTGATCATTATGGTAAACCCGTACCGGCTCATCGGCAGACAGCATATTTTCAGGGTCCGTATCTATCTGAAGCGGGGATAGCGTTCCGAATGTGGTCGGCCATACGCTCGGCAGTACCACAAGCGAGACCATAATCAGGCTTAACAGGCCACTGAGCCAGAAAAAAACTTTTGGGCGGCGGGTTGCGGTGTCTGAAATATGTATCATGAAAAGGCTTTTCCAGGTTTAATGCCAATTTTTTTCAGCATGATGGCCAACGGACAAAATCCTGTGAAGGCTGTCTGAAACATATTTAAGCCAACAAAAGCCGCAAGCCCCAGCCAATAGATATGAACCGTCAGGCCAAGGGCCAAGCTTGTCATTATCATCGCACCCGCGATGGCAAATACTACACGATCTAAAGTCATATCATTCTCCTTTTGATAACGGGCAGCTGTCAATCCCAAACAATGCGTAAGCCGGGCACCATCCGATTAAGGCTGTGCCCAAGGGTACAATACCGATCCAGCCCCAGGGCGTAAAAACGCCCATCACAGCAGACGCTATCAAGGCTACACCGACGACTATGCGAAGTGTTTTATCTAATTTACCGACATTTATTTTCATAATTTTTCTCCTGTTTAATAAGATTAATCCAAATAAAACATAGGTGACGTAGAAAATAAGTGACGGAAGTCACATAAGAAAAAATTAATCCGCCGCAGCCTGAAGACCGCTCCGGTCATGCACCTCAATCAAGCCCCGCCCTAGCTTAATTAATCCCTGCCGCTCAAAAACTTTTAACTGGCGGCTGACAACTTCCCGAACTGAGCCAAGTTCCAAAGCTATATCCTGATGCGTGATCTCAAACTGCGCGTCTTTTCTATCGAGTAGCAATTGGGCCAGCCTGCGGTCGAGCTTTTTAAACACCACCTCTTCCACCAGCATCATCAGCATGGACATACGTTTGGCATAAACCTCAAAAACAAAATTGCGGAATTTAACGGAATTTCCCAGCAGGTGGTTAAAGGTTGCGGGAGGTACCGTGGCAACGGTAATATCAGTCTCGGCAATACCCTCCGCCCCGTATTCTTCATCGGAGATCAAGCAGGTGGTGGTCATAATGCAGGATTCGCCCTCTTCCACACGGTATAGTACAATTTCCCGACCATCCTCAGATGTTTTCTGAACCCGCACATTGCCCTCAAGCAGCATGACATAGCCCCTGCACTCACTGCCCTCGGAGAACATGACCGTGCCCGCAGGAGCCTTCATAATCTGAATACCATCCTCCAGCATTTTTTTATTTGTCTCTGAAAGCTGATCCAGCTCTGGAAAATGATCTGTGATAATTTTTTGCATTGGCATTTCCATTGAGGGGTTTTACCTATAATCTACAATAGATTGCAAATTCACAAGGTAAAAGATGAACTTTAAACAACGATTACTGGAAGACCGGGGCGCCCTGCAAGAGCTGATTGCTCTCGCCAAACAAGACAGTGCCGCCGTTGACCTTGACCAGAGCAAGGTTGGTCGCCTGTCGCGTATGGATGCCCTGCAAAAGCAGGCCATGTCACAGGAAGTCGACCGCAGACGCCAGATAGAACTGACCCGCATCATCGCGGCCCTGAAACGCATAGAGGAAGATGAGTTTGGCTATTGCATCACCTGCGGAGAGGAAATTGAGGGTAAGAGACTTAAATTAAACCCCTCACTGCCTCAATGCTCTAAATGTGCCGTTGGATAATCACCTACTGATCCAGCGAAAGTCCCTTTTGCTAAAAGCATAAAAAATCAGAAACACACCGCTTAAAGATATAAAAAGCCCCAAACTGGAAGCTAATATCAACAGCCACGTATTAAAATTATCCCGCGTGTCGTAATCCATGTTGTTCAGCATCCATCGAAACTATTCCTTCATCATGGCATCGCGTTTGGCTTTGAATTCATTGCCTTCGCGCCAGTTGGGAAAACTGTCTTCATGGGATAATTTCAGGCCGATTTTATACATCAGCTCCAAATCCTTCACCGCACCAGACATATCCCAGTCTTCAGAATATTCATCGGCTGGCTTATGATAACGATTGGCTACATAATCCGCGACCTGCTCTTTGCCCCATTTCACCCCGTATTTAACGCTATTTTCCCCGGCCTCAAAATAGACCGCAGGAACACCTTCCTTGGAAAGACTGAAATGATCAGACCGATAGAAATAACCATTTTCCGGCTTAGGATCAGGGTTAGCAATGCGTTTTTGTTTACGTACAGCATGATCTACATAATCGTCCAGTTCAGAATTACCGTAGCCGACAATGGTCACATCATGGGTTTCACCAATATAACCAAGCACATCCATATTGATGGCCGCAACTGTCTTGTTCAGGGGAACAAGCGGGTTCTTGCCATAATATTCAGAGCCAAGAAGCCCCTGTTCCTCTGCGGTCACCGCCAGAAACATAATGGAACGGCCAGGCTTCCGCGCCCCCGACAGATAAGCATTAGCCAGCTCAATCAACCCCGCTGTACCACTGGCGTTATCAGCAGCCCCGTTATATATCTGATCGCCTTCCAGTGAGCTATCCCGCCCCAGATGATCCCAATGAGACATATGGATAATATATTCGTCGGGCCGCTCCGTACCCGGCAAAACAGCGACCACGTTATTAGACACCACACGCCGGATTGTATTATTTAAAGAAACGGACATCTTCGCCTTTAATGAAACTGCTTTGAAGTCCTTGGTAGCGGCCTGCGCGGTTAAATCCTTATAATCAAGTCCGGCGGCGCTAAAGACCTTGGCCATTTTATCGCCGGGAACCCATGATTCTACAACCACCCGCGACATATTACCGTCTTCGCTTTCCAGGCTGAACTGCGGGCCGGACCAGCTTCCTTCGACCACGTCCCACGGATAGGCGGCGGGCGCAGTTTCATGAATGACAATCACAGCTTCCGCTCCCTGACGGGCGGCTTCCTCATATTTATAAGTCCAGCGACCATAATAGGTCATGGCATTGCCCGTAAATAATTCAGTGTTTTGAGTGGCAAAACCGGGGTCATTCACTAGCATAACAACGGTTTTACCATGAGCATCCACCCCCTCATAATCATTCCAGCCATATTCCGGCGCAACCACACCGTAACCCACAAAGATCATTTCGCTGTCAGTGACAGATACGGCTTCCTTAACCCGTTGGGTCCAGCCCATAAATTCTGGGCCGTATCTTAGTTCCGTAACACCGTCCGCTGTTTCAATTTTCATGGTGGTTTCAGGGGAAGCGGTTATTTCCACCAGATTTGCACCCTGATAATAGCTATCGCCATTACCGGGTTTAAGGCCCAGTTCTTCGAATTTTTCCTTCAGGAAAGTAATGGTTTTTTCCTCACCCGCCGTGCCAGGGCCGCGGCCTTCAAATTCATCAGAGGCCAGAATTTTGATATTCTGCGCCAACCGTTCAGCATCAATATTAATGGCCACTTTATGGGGCGGAACCTTATCATAAACGGCAATGGTCAAGCCGATGGCAATGATAAACATGACGAACAAGATTTTTTTCATTTTTCTATCCCTTTATGATTTTTATTTGGGTGGACGCTAACATAAATAACCGCAAGCGACTAGATTTCATTCCGCCCAATCCACTTATCAACCTTTGGTGATTCATACTCAGCCATAAGATCTAAAAGTTTTTCCGTATTATCCTCAATCAGGATCATCCCACGATGAACGGACTTAACAAAACCTTCCTCAACCGTGTGATCCAGAAATTGCGTTAAGGAATCATAATAGCCTTTGATATTAAGCAGGGAGCAGGGTTTTCTGTGATAGCCAAGCTGTGACCATGTCAAGACCTCAAATATCTCTTCCAGCGTTCCCATACCACCCGGAAGGGCAATAAAACCATCTGAAAGATCAGCCATCATAGCCTTACGCTCATGCATGGAGCCAACGACCTTTAATTCCGTCAGGCCATTATGGGCTATTTCTTTATCGGCCAGAGCTTTTGGCATAATACCAATGACCTCACCACCCGCCGCTAAAACCGTATCGGCGATTTCACCCATTATGCCCACATGGGCTCCGCCATAAACCAGAGTAATATCGCGCTTCACCAACTCTCTGCCTAGAGTGCGGGCCGCTTCCATATACTCAGGACTTTCTCCGGGGCTAGACCCGCAATAAACACATATTCTCTTCATAAATCCTCACTATTAATTGCTAACTGAAATGTTGCCGCATCCACATTGCCACCACTGAGCAGCAAGCAGATGGTCTTGCCCCTGACATCTACCTTGCCCGCCAACAATGCCGCTAAGCCCACAGCACCACCGGGTTCCACCACCAGTTTCAGCTTATCCCATGCGTATTTCACGGCAAATAATGCTTCATCATCGCTAACGGTAAGAATAGATTTTAAATATTTTTGCATGATAGGGAAAGTATTAATACCGGGTGATGTGCTAAGAAGGGCATCACAGATAGACCCCGCCTGCTGGTTATTACTCTGGCGTGACCCCATCTCAAGAGAACGCTTCACATCATCAAAACCCTCTGGCTCAATGCCAAAAATTTCCGTATCAGGGCTTAGCCCCTTAATTGCAGTCGCACAGCCTGAAATTAGGCCGCCACCACCAATAGGACAAAAGAACTGCTCAAACGCAATGCCCTGCTCCTGCCCCTGTTCAATAATTTCCAGCCCGGCAGTTCCCTGCCCAGTGATAATATCAAAATCCTCAAAAGAAGTGACCACTACAGATTTCCTGTCAGCGGCGATAGCGGCGGCTATTTCCTCACGGTTTTCCGTTTCCCTATCATATTCAATTATCTCCGCACCATAGGACAACGTATTATCCCGCTTCATCATCGGTGCATCCGTGGGCATGACGATAATGGCTTTAATGCCGAGAAGTTTGGCGGCCAAGGCCACCCCCTGCGCATGATTTCCCGATGAATAAGCCACCACGCCACGGGCCTTTTCCGCATCTGTTAATTGACATAACCGATTATAAGCCCCGCGAAATTTAAACGCACCCACCCTTTGCAGGTTCTCCGGTTTGATATAAACCTGAGCTTCCAGCTCCTCTGACAGGGACATTGAGTATAAAAGCGGGGTTTTGATGGCAATACCCCGCAAACGCGACGCAGCTTTTTGAACATCATTTAATGTCGGCATGGCTTGTTGTGACATACTAATATCGCTTTATTGGCAAAAAATAGATATTAGGTTTAATCCGACTATTTAAATTCAGCAAGAATTTCTTTTGCTTCCTCGCTGCCATTACGGGAAGCTTTTCTCAGCCATAGCTTAGCAGTTTCAAGGTTTTTTTCAATCCCTTCACCAAAAACATACATTAATCCCGTTACCAGCTGGGCATCACGCATCCCCTTTTGAGCCAGCGGCAGGCATATGGTATAGGCATCTAAGAATCTGGCATTCACATAAGCTTCCAGACATTTTTTTTCAGATGCCGTATCTTCCAATTTGGTTATTTTCAAGGGGGCATTCGCCCGTGTTCCCGCTTGAGCTACAGACATGGGAACAATCACAACAACACCTAAAATGATCAAAAAAAGTTTATTAAACATACTATTATCCCGACATA
>JAGLJX010000156.1 GCA_023142175.1 Emcibacter sp. | reverse complement strand
GTGGAATCATACTGGCACCTGTTTTTAATATTTTCTCTGCCGCAGGATTTAACAGGAAATGGCCTTAGGGACAAGACCTATCCTGCCCAAGCCCGATCTAAAATGTCTTTTACCGCAAATCCGGCAGGAATGGCACCATAGGTAAGGCCGCCATTGCTGCCAAGGCGGGTGGCACAGAAAAGATCGCTGACGACGGGCGGGGCATATTGCACAAGAAGCGCGCCTTGCAGGCACAGGGCCATTTGTTCCACCAGACGGCGGGCTTCTGCTTCGGCATTTTCTTGTGTTTTAAGCATTTCTTTCAGGCTTGTCATAGCCCGGTCAAGATGCTTGTTGCTGCCAAGCGCGGGGGCGAGTTCGGTGAAAAAAAGCTCTAATGCGCGGGGTTCTTTATAGAGGGTTCGTAATATATCAAGGCAGATCACATTGCCCGCACCTTCCCAAATGCTGTTGACCGGGGCTTCGCGGTACAAGCGGGGCAGGATGCTGTCTTCCACATATCCCGCGCCGCCCAGACATTCCATGGCCTCATAAATAAAATTGGGACAGCGTTTGTTATGCCAGTATTTAGCAAGGGCCACCGTCAGGCGGGCATAGGTATTGGCATCTGGATCATGGGTGCTGTCGTCAAATTTTCTGGCGATATGCATGAAGGTCACCACACCGGCTTCCACCTCTACCGCCATATCGGCGAGAACCGCCTTCATGATGGGCTGATCAATGAGTTTTCGTTGAAAGGCGCTACGGTGTCGGGCGTGGTGAATGGCTTGCGTGAGGGCCTGTCGCATCAGTGCGACGGGGGCGAGGCAGCAGTCAAGACGCGTATGGTGAACCATATCAATGATTGTGGAGACACCCCTGCCGTCTTTGCCGACCATATGGGCAAAGGCATGATGATATTCGATCTCAGCCGAGGCATTGGATTTATTACCGACCTTATCCTTCAGGCGCAGCAGATGGATATTATTACGTTCGCCATTCTCTGTCCAGCGGGGGACAAGGAAACAACTTAAACCCGAATCCGTATTGGCGAGGGTCAGGAAAGCATCGCACATGGGCGCGGAGCAAAACCATTTATGGCCGATCAGCTCATAATCATTGCCGCCGATTGCGGTGGCGGTTGTGGTATTGCTGCGCACATCGGATCCGCCCTGTTTTTCGGTCATGGCCATGCCGATAGTGACCCCATCTTTCTGATTAGCGGGCAGGGAGTGGGGGTCATATTTTGCGGTCAGGATACGGGGAATCCATGTATCTGATAAGTCCGGTTGATGCTTCAAGGCGGCGACGGCGGCAGAGGTCATTGTCAGTGGGCAGCAGGTCCCACCTTCGACTTGATATTGCAGATATTCGAGGACAGCGTGGCTCACATGACCACCATCATCGGAATTCTGCCAGGCGAGGGAGGATATTCCGGCTTCGGTGCCGATCTGCATCATATGGTGATAGGCGGGGTGAAATTCGACCTCATCCAGACGGTTGCCGGAAGGGTCAAATGTCTTTAATTCGGGCAGATGTCTGTTGGCTAACCGCCCCTGCTCGATGATGTCGTCACTGCCGAGCAATGCACCAAACTCTGTCATTCTTTGTGTTGCGGGCTTTTTGCCGTCTCGGTTAAACGCATCCCGGAGGGGGTGATCAGCGGTAAATAAATTATAATCGGTTAGTTTTTCCGGTTGATTGCTGACCTCATGCGTAGACTGAATGGATTTAGGCCGATAGGCTTTCATGGCATGGCTCCTGATTATGATATAGGATAGTTTAACAGGAACGGCACAGGAATAAAATATGAACGAAGAAGCTGTAAAAAAATATAGAAAATATTTCCGTGAAAAATACATCCCACTGAGCTATAGCGGACCACGGCATTTGTGCCTGACCGTGTTGGTAACACTCGCCATAATCGGGTTCAGCCTGTTTAATATGGAGAATGTGATGGATATCGAATGGTTGACCATTCCCACATCATTTTTTATAGCAAATTTTGTTGAATATATGGCCCATAAAGGCCCGATGCATAAAAAGACCCGCCTCATAGAGGAAATATTCCAGCGTCACGCGGTGCA
>JAGLJX010000155.1 GCA_023142175.1 Emcibacter sp. | reverse complement strand
ATAGGGCTGCAGGATAACACAACCCTGTTCCGCCCAAAAAGTCTGTAGTTTCAGGATAAGCGTTTGGAACGCTTTTTCGCTTCGTGATGAACCACCCATATGGTCTTGCTTCTTTCTTCGCTTATAGATGCATTTTACAGCAGGAAATTACCGAGCCAACCCCCGTCCGTCAAGGGTTGATATAACTTTATAAGCCAAACCTCGCCCATAGTGAACGGTCTTCCAGAGTAGTCAGAATTTCCTCGCTTATTTTGGTCTTCGTCCCGCCCATGCCAAGCAGGCCTTTGATGAAGCCTTTTTCCTCTTTAATTCGCTTGAATTTGGTCTTATCACCGAGCTTTTCCTTCATCACCGAATGAAGATCACCGATACCATCAATAAGACCCAGCTTCATGGCTTCTTTGCCCGCCCAGAACTGGCCGGAGAACATAATCTTTTGCGTGCCGTTCAGCTTATCGCCCCGACTTTCCTTGACCAGACTTTTGAAGAACTCATGAATTTCCTTCTGTAATTCCTTCAGCAGCTTGATGTCCTTGTCTTTTGCCGGCTGGAATGGGTCGAGGATGGATTTATTATCGCCTGCGGCATAAACCCGCCGCTCCACACCAATTTTATCAATAGCCTTGTTAAAACCAAAGCCCGCAGAAATTACCCCGATACTTCCAACGATGGAGGCTTCATGGGCATAAATTTCTTCTGCCGCCAATGAAATAAGATAACCGCCGGACGCCGCCACATCTTCGGCAAAAGCATAAACCGGAATTTTCTTTTCTTGGCTCAGCTTCTGGATGCGGCGCATGATCAATTCGCTCTGCACCGGCGAGCCGCCCGGGGAATTCACCGCCAGCGCAACCGCCTTCACATTATAAACATCAAAAGCCTGTGTGATTTTTTCTTCTATCCCCGCCAGATTAAGCGCGCTTGAAAAGCGGCTGCCGGACCCGATCACACCTTCCAAAGGCAGGATAGCCACCACAGGGGCGGGGTTCTGAAACGGGGGCAGAGGAATTTTCGCTAATAATGCTCTTATTTTTTTCATCATGAGTTCTTACTTCGTTATATCTAAGGCTGCACCATGGCGCAGAATTGCTTCTGCTTCTGGCGTGAATGTTCCGTCTGATGTATGCACAATCAGGCCGGGTTTCAAGGCAATAATGCCTTTACTGCCTTTTCTGGCCTGAATGATGACCCGTCTGGCGTCTTTGTCCCGCGTGGACCATAGGGGGAAAATAATGATGTCCCCCGCCTTGCCGTGCAGGGCCGCGATGATATCATCCAGCCTGTCTGCCCGATGCACAAGGGTGAGACGCCCCAACGGCTTGGTCATACGAAGACACAGATGAACCCAGGCCCTAAGTTCTATATGGCTGTCCATATGGGCCATAGCCTTTGTCTCAAAAGGGGATGCGGTCGCACCGTTTTTTTTAAGATAAGGCGGGTTGGAGATCACATGATCATAGCTATTAGGTTCGCAGCTTTGCGGCGGATCTGTGATATCTCCTGAGAAATATTCTATTCTATCTCCAAAATTATTTTCCTGTGTATTCCGACAAGCCAGATCCAGCAATTCCGGCTGCATCTCAATACCATGAAAGATATTCCCCTCATGCTCATTTGCGGTTCGGGAAAGAAGGCAACTGAGGATACCACCCGTGCCCGCCCCCATATCAAGAATTCGGTCATTTTTATCGTAGGTGATGCTGGCGGCAAGGAAAACTGTGTCGGTGGCTATGCGGTAGCCCTCTTCCGGTTGATAAAGCCTGATTGCGCCGCCCAGAAAATCATCCCGGCTTACACCGTCTAACTCACTGATACTCATTATTCTAGCCCCTCAATAAAATCCACATCACCCTTTAGGCCATTTTCCCGAATCAGACGGATGGCTTTTGGAATATATTCTTCTTTCACCATCACCCTTTGGCCGATACCCATTATGCCCCCACCCAACAAACTTGCATGGTTGCCTAATACTACAAAAGGGATATCTTCCGCATCAAAAAGCGCAGAAATCCGCGATATAAGAACGCTATTATCCGTAGAAAAAATTTCTATCACGCATTATTCACCTTTAAATTGTCCCCCATCGATCAAGTTATCTTGACCTTTATAGTGGAGCAAGACTATTTTGCCATTATAGATTATCCTAATCAATCATATACACATAAGGTTTTAAGTATGGGTGTCGTCTTATCATTCGGAGAAGAACAGGCCAAGGCAGAAACGGCACTTGCACGCCTGCAGGCTCTCGTCGCCGATGATATGGTCAAAGTAAACCAGACCATCATGTTAAAAATGCAAAGCCCTGTGGCGTTGATTCCGCAACTGGCCGGGCATCTCATAGCATCCGGTGGAAAAAGACTGCGCCCCATGCTGACCCTTGCCACATCGCGCATGTGCGGTTATGAAGGGACGCGCCATGCGGAACTTGCGGCCTGTGTTGAATTTATCCATTC
>JAGLJX010000154.1 GCA_023142175.1 Emcibacter sp. | reverse complement strand
CTGCCAATGACATGAACACCACCGAAGATGCCTATATGCAGGTAATCGTTGCCAAGACAGCGGCGCTATTTGCGGCGGCCTGCGAAATTGGTGCCGTGATTGCCGAAAAGCCGGGCGCGAAACAGGATGCCCTGAAAAGCTATGGTAAGAATTTAGGCATCGTCTTTCAGTTAATCGATGATGTGCTTGATTTCTCTGCGGAACAGGAAAAGCTCGGCAAGTCGATCGGCGATGATTTCCGTGAAGGCAAAGTTACCCTGCCTATCGTGCTCGCCTATTTGCGAGGCAATGATGAGGAGCGGAATTTCTGGCGCCGTACTATCGAGGAACTGGACCAGAAAGACGACGACCTGAGCCGGGCCATTGACCTGATGACCAAGCATAATGCCCTCAATGATACGATTGAGCGCGCACGGCATTACGGCGCCATCGCCAAAGATGCCCTCGCCATCTTCCCCGATGACGACACCCGCAAAGCCCTGACCGACATCGTAGATTTCTGCATTAACCGGGCTTATTAATTTTACCTAAACAAATGTTCTAACCTGTGGTAATGTTGCAAAAAATATAAAATTAGCACTCATCGCTAATATGTCTTTTCCTTTAGGAAATGAAATTGCGCGGGAGGGTTCAACGGTTATATGCCTGTTGGATAATTACCTCATTCCCGCCAGTACCCACAGCAAAATAGTATCTTTTAGTTCTGATTATCCAATTAAATAATAAGGATAAGTTCATGAAAAAATTTATCATTGAAAGGGATATTCCCGATATTGGTAGCTTCGAAGAACAGCAATATTGCGCTGCTGCCGAAAAATCCAACGAAGTTCTGGCTAAACTTGGGCCGGATATTCAATGGATTGAATCCTATGTAGCCGCCAATCAGACCTTTTGCGTTTATCTGGCAAAGGATAAAAATATTATTCTACAACATTCCGAAATATCAGGATTTCCTGCCAATCGGATCACTGAAATCAAAAATATGATAGACCCGACAACAGCGGGTTAGAAAAGGAAAATACCATGATCACATTAAAAATTGTAACCGTTGCATCATTATTCTGCCTGAGCCTCACCGGAATTACTTTTGCCGGTGATGAGGAAAGCAAGGAAACAAAAATAGCCCGTTCCGTATCAGCGGCCCCAGCTTCTATTTCTGACAATGCCACCATCATGGATGTGGATGGCACTATCCTAAGGGAGGGTTCTAACGGCTGGACCTGTTTGCCGGGAGTTGGCCTTATTCCTGGTGATAAACATCCCATGTGTAATGATAAAGTCTGGATGGCCTGGATGGCGGCTGCGGGGGCCGGAAAAGACTTCTCAACGGATGTTATAGGGACTTCTTATATGTTACAAGGGGACGGACTCGTTAATAATAATGATCCCGCAGCTACTGACCCTAATGATGGTGGTGTCTGGGTTCAGGAGGGGCCGCATCTGATGCTGTTAATGCCTAAATCTGCTCTAGCAGGCATATCACGAGATCCCTTCTCCGGTGGTCCGTATGTAATGTGGGAAGGGACTTCAATGATACATTTGATGGTTCCGGTCACCGTAGCCAAATAATAATTCACTAGAAACTATAGTTCTATTTCCTATTGCCATATCCTGTTCGCAGGGTGTGGCAATTTACTTTATCGTGCCTGATCAATTTTTTGTGTCTTTGCTTATTGAAAAATATAGCTATCATGCAAATGAAATTCTCACAACCGAAGGTTAAATATAAAAATACCATGATCAAACTTAGAAAAAACCATTTTATTCTTGCCATTACCTCAGCCCTTTGTCTGAGCTTCAACGCTAATGCATTCTCCGAAAGTGACCGCCACCATCAGATGAGTGACGAGGGCCAGGCCCTTCTGGGGAAAATGATCGCCAGCGACGAGCGTTCTGAAAGCCATAAAGCACGGGATAAATACCGCAATCCGGCTCAAACTCTGAAATTCTTTGGCCTTGAGTCAGATATGACAGTTGTTGAAATCTGGCCCGGTGGACAGGGCGGCTGGTATCGGGAAATTCTGGAACCTTTTCTGGCAAAGAAAGGGAAATATGTCCCTGTTCGCAGCAAATCAGATTTTCCAAAACATTTGGATAATGTACCCTACGGAAAAGTGGATATGGTTTTGATATTCCGGGCCCATGGTTTCATCATGAAGAAAAAGCCTATGTCAGACTATATTGAGACCATATATTCAATGTTAAAACCGGGCGGGATTATGGCTA
The DNA here is from genome assembly GCA_023142175.1 of Emcibacter sp. Next base: position 8,454 of record JAGLJX010000154.1, on the reverse strand, counting down.
TTGTTGATCATGCAGGTGATGAAAATATTCCTCAATCCAACGATCCCGAAGGCACAAATGGCTATATCAATGAAAGCCATTTTAGAGCAAAGGCCCTTGAAGGGGGCTTTAAATTTTTGGCGGAAAGTGATGTAAACAGAAATGCCAAGGATACGAAAAACCATCCCAAGGGTGTCTGGTCTTTACCACCAACGCTCAGCGGCACATTCCCTTTAACCGATGGACGGACAAAATATCTGGCGATGGGCGAATCTGACCGCTTTACTGTCAAATATTATAAGCCTGAGTAATAGTACGGAGGGGAAGCTGACGTTTGATTATATCATTGCGGGGGGTGGTTCTGCGGGTTGTGTACTCGCCAACCGCCTGAGTGCAGATGGAAAATATAATGTCTGCCTGTTGGAGGCCGGATCACGGGACTGGAGCCCGCTGACCCATATTCCCGCAGGCGTTCCCCTCATCCTACCCAGTAAACATATGAACTGGGCATTGGAAACTGTGTCCCAAAAGGGGCTAAATGGCCGCAAGGGTTTCCAGCCACGGGGCAAGACATTGGGCGGGTCCAGCGCCATCAACGCCATGCTTTATACCAGAGGCCACAAATGGGATTACGACCATTGGGCCGCGCTTGGAAATCAAGGCTGGTCATATGATGAGATATTGCCCTATTTCAAGAAATCCGAGCATAACGAGGACGGCGGCGATGATTATCACGGCACCGGCGGCCCGCTGAATGTAGCACAGCCCCGAAGCCCCAACCCCTTCACGGCCCTGTTCTTAAAGGCGATGGAGAATAGACAACTGCCCCTGACAGATGATTTTAACGGAGCGCAACAGGAAGGCGGCAGCTATTTTCCGGTGACCCAGAAAAATGGTATGCGCCATAGTGCCGCCGTCGCTTATCTCAACCCTGTCAAAGGCCGTAAAAACCTCACCATCATCACCAATGCCCATATCAGCCGGGTATTGCTGTCCGGGAAAAAAGCCACCGGCGTAGAATATATCAAGGGTAAGGTAAAACATACACTCACAGCCCACAAGGAGGTAATCCTGTCTGGCGGCACATTCGGTTCACCGCAGATACTCATGCTATCTGGCATTGGCCCCGAAGCGGAACTGAAGCAGCATGGCATTGACGTGCGACATAATCTGCTCGGTGTGGGACAAAACCTTCAGGATCATATTGATTATATTTCCAATTACCGCCGTCCGTCATGGACCCTCTATGGCTATTCCATGTCCATGCTTCTGCGGCTACCGTGGGCTGGTCTGCGGTTTATGTTTAAACGTACGGGCATACTCACCACCACCTATGCCGAGGCGGGCGCCTTTCTTAAAACCGACCCATCAGAAGAAATTCCTGATATTCAGCTACATTTTGTCCCTGCGCTGGTCGATGATCATAACCGAAAAATTCTATGGGGGACGGGCATAAGCTGTCATGTCTGCCTGCTCAGGCCCAAGAGCATCGGGTCTTTGGGCCTTAATTCTGCTAACCCCTTGGACCCGCCACGCATTGATCCGGCATTCCTCACCCACGCGGATGATATGCCCCGCCTAATAAAAGGCTTCAAGGCCATGCGCTCCATAATGGAGGCCCCGCCCCTGAATGGCCGCCACGAAGAAGACATCTTTGGGCAGGGCATGACAGATGATGCCGCCATCGAACAGGAATTACGCCATCGGTCAGACACCGTATATCACCCCGTCGGCACCTGTAAAATGGGGATGGATGAAATGGCTGTGGTTGACGCGCAGCTAAAAGTGAAGGGAATTGAGAATTTGCGAGTGGTTGATGCTTCGGTCATGCCGACCCTGATCGGCGGCAATACCAACGCCCCAACGATCATGATTGCCGAAAAAGCCGCGGATATGATTTTATCAGCCAAATAAAAAAAGCTTTGGCAATAACCCAATTGTATGTATTTTCAATATGAAAATAAAAAAAAGGGAGGATTAGGTATGAGTGTGGCAGAAGAGCAATCACAAGATCAGGTTTCGGCAAACCACGTCCAATGGTCATCGCGTTCCGCATTTTTAATGGCATCTATCGGGGCGGCAGTTGGTCTTGGTAATCTCTGGCGTTTTCCCTATATAGCAGGTGAAAATGGTGGCGGGGCCTTTGTTCTGATCTATATCGCCTTCGTCCTCATTCTTGGTATTCCCCTGATTATGGCTGAATTATCTTTGGGTCGCGCCGGAAAAATGAGCGCCGTCGGCACCATGGCCAAAATGGTAAAATCGGGCCATCACCCCTTCTGGAAAATGATCGGCTGGCTTAGCCTTCTGGTGCCTTTCATGGGGCTGACTTATTATAGTGTGGTCGCCGGATGGTCACTGGATTATATTGTGAAGGCCGTCACGGGCAGTTTTGCCGGCATTGATGCGGAAGGGTCCGGCGCTCTGTTTAAAAGCTTGCAAGGTAGCTGGCAACGGCTCACTTTCTGGCATAGTTTTTATATGGTTTCTGTGATTGTTGTTATTTCCTTTGGTGTTAAGGCCGGACTGGAATCGACGGTTAAAATAATGATGCCGGCCTTATTTATACTGTTGGCTATTCTGTCGGCCTATGCCATGTTTACCGGTGAAGGCGGCAAGGCCTTTACATTTCTGTTCAGCCCGGATTTTTCCAAAATTACCGCCCAGACCGTGCTTATGGCATTGGGGCAGGCTCTCTTTTCCCTCGCCATTGGGGTCGGCGCCCTGATCACTTACGGAGCCTACCTGCCTGACAATATATCCCTGCCGAAAGCCGCTGGCATCATTGCCGTGGCCGATACTATCGTTGCCCTGCTCGCAGGATTCATGATTTTCCCCATCGTGTTTCAATATGGCCTTGTGCCCGGCGAAGGCCCCGGACTGATCTTTGCCACCCTGCCCATCGCCTTTGGCCAGATGCCCGGCGGTATGATTTTCGGAATATTATTCTTCCTGCTGCTGACCTTTGCGGCCTTTACCTCGTCATTGGCTATGCTGGAGCCTGTCATTGCATGGTTCGAAGACAAGGGGATATCCAGACGGCTGACATCATGGATCTCCGGCGGAGCGGCATGGTTTGTCGGGCTGTTTATGCTGCTGTCCTTTAATGTGCTGTCTGATTTCAAGCCCCTGAATTTCATTGGCGCATTTGCCGATAAAAATCTATTTGGCATTATGGATTTCATCGTGGCGAATGTCATGTTGCCTATCAATGCGCTATTGCTGGCGCTGTTCACAGGCTGGGCTATGTCGCGCAAAATTATCAGTGATCAGATCGGTTATCCGCAAGACAGCAAAGGGTTTGCCATCTGGCAATTCAGCACAAAATATATCGCGCCCATTGCCATTGGCATCGTGGTTTATATGATGATCTTCGGTGATCCTGTAGAGCATGTAAATCTTCTGATGGAGAAATTATTTGGTTAAATTCAACGAACTATACCCATCACTCCACTCCCCTAAACCAATATAATATTTGGCTGCACAACATTGGAGAAAAATACCCGGCAACGAAGATAAATCGTGAATTCTGAAAAATAGAAAAAGCCACCTAACTCATTGAATTAGATGGCTTTTCTTATGGTCGGAATGACAGGATTCGAACCTGCGACCCCTTCACCCCCAGCGAAGTGCGCTACCAGGCTGCGCCACATTCCGGCAAGTGCAGTTATCATATCTGAAAACCGCTGCCGAAGCTATAAGGCTTGGACGTTATTAAATCAATGTGAAAATTTAAAATTTTCGGGAAACGGCCTTGTTGCTTTTACGGCGGTATTTGCGCGTGCCGGGACGACCCGCCGTTGACCTTCCTTTGTTTCGACCCGATGCCAAATGTTTGCCAACGGGGTGTTCAGCGACAATACCCAGTTCATGATCTTCCAGACGCTTAACCTCATCGCGCAGACGGGCAGCTTCTTCGAATTCCAGATTTCCGGCGGCCTCCAGCATCTGTTTCTCCAAGTCGGCGATATAGGCCTTCAGATTATGGCCGACCATATGATTACCGTCCACATCCAGTGGTACAAGAACATGGTCGCCCTCTGCCACGCCTTCAATGATATCGCCAATGGATTTCTTGATGCTTGCGGGGGTAATGCCATGCTCTTTGTTATAGGCCGTCTGCTTCTCGCGGCGGCGGTCGGTTTCATCCAGCGCGGCTTTCATGCTGCGGGTGATTTTATCGGCATAGAGGATTACCTTGCCGTCCACATTCCGCGCCGCCCTGCCAATAGTCTGTATCAGCGATGTTTCGGAACGCAAAAAGCCTTCTTTATCCGCATCCAATATGGTCACTAACCCACATTCTGGGATATCCAGCCCCTCCCTCAGCAGGTTGATACCCACCAGAATATCAAAAGTACCAAGGCGCAGGTCGCGGATAATCTCGATCCGCTCCAGGGTCTCAATATCCGAATGCATATAGCGCACCTTCAGACCATTCTCATGAAGATATTCCGTCAGATCCTCAGACATACGTTTGGTCAATGTTGTGACCAATACCCGATAGCCTTTTTCAATAGTTGCCTTTGCTTCGTGGAGCAGGTCGTCAACCTGTGTCTCCACCGGCTTGATCTCGCACGGCGGGTCTATGAGCCCTGTGGGCCGGATCACCTGCTCAATAAATTCATCGCCGGTCTGTTCCATTTCCCATTTACCCGGCGTTGCCGAAACATAGACGCTCTGCGGGCGCAGTCTGTCCCACTCCTCGAATTTCAGCGGGCGGTTATCTATGCAGGACGGCAGGCGGAACCCAAAGTCAGACAGTGTGGTTTTACGGGAGAAGTCACCCTTGCTCATGCCGCCGACCTGAGGCACACTCACATGGCTCTCATCCACAAAAAGCAGCATATTTTCAGGCAGATATTCAAATAATGTAGGTGGGTTGCTGCCCGGCTCACGCCCCGTCAGATGGCGGGAATAATTCTCAATCCCCGCACAGCTGCCCGTGGCTGCCATCATTTCAAGATCGAGCTTGGTACGTTGCTCTAATCGTGCGGCCTCCAATATCTTGCCCTGCTCATTCAGGTCTTTCAGGCGCCAGTCAAGTTCCGCTTTGATGGTTTTCTGAGCCTGCTGAAGGGTGGGACCGGGGGTGACATAATGGCTGTTGGCATAGAGTTTCGTTCGTTCTACATTTTCGATTTTCTCGCCCGTCAACGGGTCAAAAATGACGATCGCCTCCAGCTCATCACCAAAGAAATCAAGGCGTATAGCCTGATCCTCATAACTGGACGGGAAAACCTCGATCACATCACCGCGCACCCGGAACGTACCGCGCTTAAAGAAATTATCGTTACGTTTATATTGCAGTTCCACCATGCGCCGCAGCAGATCGCGCTGATCAATCATCATGCCGACCTCAAACGGAATGGTCATTTCAAGGTAAGTTTCCGGCGAACCCATACCATAAATACAAGACACACTGGCAACGATAATCACATCATCACGCTCAAACACGGAACGAGTTGCTGCATGGCGCATACGGTCAATCTGCTCATTGATGCTGGCATCTTTTTCGATATAGGTATCCGAGCGCGGAACGTAAGCCTCCGGTTGATAATAATCATAATAGGAGACAAAATATTCCACAGCATTGTTGGGGAAAAATGATTTCATCTCTCCGTAAAGCTGCGCGGCCAGTGTTTTATTGTGGGCCATGATGATGGCGGGGCGCTGGGTATGTTCAATCACTTTCGCCATGGTATAGGTCTTGCCGGAACCCGTCACACCAAGCAGCACCTGATCGGTCAGCCCATTATTTATCCCTGCCACCAGTTTCTCGATGGCCTGTGGCTGATCCCCGGACGGGGTAAAATCCGACTGCAATGTGAAGGGGATACCGCCTTCTGTTTTTTGCGGCAGAATCTTCAAGTTTTTCATAAGGCGAATTCCGACAAAAGTTTCCCTTTTGTTCTTATCAGTTTTCCACAAACCATGCTTGTCTTTTTTTTGAGAATGATTATTAATAAAAAAAAGACTGCTTAAGCGTTTTTTTTATGCTATGTTAGAGTCGAAGAGCGAGGATCCCATGAGTAAAGTCATTAATTTCAAACGCGCCGCAAAAAAAATTGCCAAAATCAAAAAAGAAAAACTAGCCTCCGAAAATCGTACTAAGCATGGTCAGAAGAAATTGACCAGCGCCATGATTAAACGAAAAAAGAAAACCCTCAGCACCCATCTGGATAACCACAAGATAGACAAGACGGATAGCGAGAGCAATAGCTAGTCCCCGGTATAAAATTCCGGCGCAAATTCCTTAACATTGGGGCCATCAGACGCCCAGCTATGGCAACTGTCTAACATTGGTGGCCGGATTTTCTCGATGACTTCCCCTTTTGCCTCGGCGGCTTCCCGGCGGCGTTTCATAATTACAGGAATCATAGTCTGAATGGAAACCGTTGCCATAACAGGCAATAATTCCGTTAAATGAGTACAGCCCTTCTTGCCGCCAAGACGTTCCTTGATTGCGCGACGCCAGCCTAGCCCGATTTTAACCCCTATCAGTTTTTTGTAATCCACCGTAATATTGGGGCAACCGTCAAAAGGGTAATGATCGATATGAGCTTCCACATCCTTCACTTCCAGATTCTCATCCAGAGTGAGCCGGAAGAACATTTCATGGAGCGGTTCGCCCGCCGCTACCTTGCCGCGAAACTTATTTTCAAAGCCATAATGTTTGACGTCTTCCATGCGGGCTTCTATATCCCACAGGCCGTCTTCGCGCTCATAACCATCACATTTTATGGTGCGGGTATGGAGCGGCCTGCGGGCAACCGGTTCTGACAAAGGCATATCTTTCTCCTAAATACTAGCTCTATACTTAATTTTGGGCTATGTGAATTACAAGTAGCAGATGAAGAAGAATATACAAATATGACAAAAAATAAAAAAGCCGTAGTTTTATTAAGTGGCGGACTGGATTCCACCACCTGCGTTGCCATCGCCAAGAATACGGGCTTTGACGTGGTGGGCCTGAGCTTTGATTATGGTCAGCGCCATACGATGGAACTTGAATCAGCGGCTAATGTTGCAAAAGCCATGGGCCTAAAAAAACACGTGACAGCGAAAATTGATTTGCGTGTTTTCGGGGGTTCGGCCCTGACCGATGATATTGACGTTCCCAAAGGCCGTAGCAGTGATGAGATGTCCGAAGAAATTCCAGTGACATACGTTCCGGCGCGAAACACTATTTTCCTGTCCTTTGCCTTGGCTTATGCCGAGACACAAGGGGCCACTGATATTTTCATCGGGGTTAATGCATTGGATTTCAGCGGCTATCCCGATTGCCGCCCGGAATATATCGCCGCCTATGAGGTGATGGCAAACCTCGCCACCAAAAGTGGTGTTGAGGGTGCAGACAGCATTAAAATTCACACACCCCTCATAGATATGACCAAGGCCGATATCGTGCGCAAGGGCTTGGCTCTGGGCGTGGATTACAGCCTGACTACAAGCTGTTATGACCCCGCGCCCGATGGTGCGTCATGCGGTGAATGTGATGCCTGCCACCTACGACTGAAAGGATTTAGGGAGGCGGGAGAGGTCGACCCCGTGGCCTATAAATGACCTATAGCGTCAAAGAAATATTCTATACCCTGCAGGGCGAAGGCCGACATACGGGCCGTGCAGCTGTTTTCTGTCGCTTTGCCGGATGCAATTTCTGGTCAGGACGGGAACAGGACCGCGCCGATGCCGATTGCAATTTCTGTGACACCGACTTTGTGGGCACAGATGGCCAAGGCGGTGGAAAGTTCAAATCCGCCGAAGCGCTTGCCAAAGCTGCCAAGGCTCTCTGGACGGCAAGCGGCGTTCCCTTCATCGTCTGCACTGGTGGTGAGCCATTGATGCAACTGGACAGCCCCCTGATTAAAGAATTTCAGGCACAGGGGTTTGAGGTTGCCGTGGAAACAAATGGCAGCTTTCCCTGCCCGCCAGAACTTGACTGGATATGCGTCAGCCCTAAGAATCTTGAAAAGCTGGTCCAGACATCCGGCGACGAATTAAAACTTGTCTATCCACAGAACGCCGTGAAGCCGGAAGATGTGAGCCATCTGAATTTCACGCATTTCTACCTGCAGCCCCTTGATGAAGCGGGCACGGATCACAAACAGGCCACCGTTGATTATTGCCTGAAGCACCCCCAGTGGAAGCTCAGCCTGCAGACCCACAAAATCCTTGGAATAGACTAGATGTATATCATCATTCTATTTGGCGTCCTTATGATCATATTCAGCGCAATCATGATTATATCCCCCGTCTATTGGAGCCAGGCCATCATCCGCTTTAGCCAGATGCCTTATTTCCACCCCTTCGAGATCCTCACACGCCTTGTGGCAGGGGCTATTTTTGTTATCTATGCCGACCAAACCCACAGCCCGACAATGATGAAAATAATTGGCTATCTGCTTCTGACCGTGGGGGTCGGACTGATGCTTACCCCGCCTTCAGCACACAGGCGTTTCGCCGTCTGGTCAG
>JAGLJX010000153.1 GCA_023142175.1 Emcibacter sp. | reverse complement strand
AATTCCCCACGGGCAATATTAAAACGATAAACTGCGCTGCGACCAGTTGCATGGGATGCGGTGACATAGAGCTCATCATCATCGCCGCCGAATTGTATCGGATAAAATTTACCGTCTTCAAACAGTTCGTTGTTATCGAGCCTTATCCATTTGCTTTCGCTGTTGCGCCGGACCAGCATGACGGGTTCTTCATCATCGTCTTCGCCATAACCTAGCCGGATATCGCCCTTATGATCGGGTAGCCATGCATACATTTTAGCGTCCTGCACGTCGTGTTTCGGGGTTACAAGCTCCATTTCCGCCGTTGTCAAATTGATGCGGTAAATATCGGTCACAATATCCTTTTCGTCGGAATTTCTCTTTTTGGGCGTTTCTTCAACTCGGCTTAAAAGAACGTAATCCGGCTGATTAGGCAGCAGATGGAGAACCTGAAAATAGACACGCTTGGTGGCTCTTTTTTTCTTGCGTCTTTTTTTGGCTTTTTTCTTCTTCACAGGTGCGGGTTTTTCGGACCAGAGGTGCAGTCGATTTGTGCCATCAAAATTAATTGCGAAAACCTCAATCGCGGGTTCTTCCAACAGCGTTGGCAGTTTTCCCTGATAGCGGGCATATTGCACAATAAATCTATTATTGTCTGCCCAGAAAACCCTGTGGGAATATACGTCCTGTGGCACATCGAGTTGAAATAACTGCTTGAAGCCTTCAGAATCTACCGTTCCGATAGAGATTTCATAACTATCACCCTTTCTCCGGTTCATAAGTAACCGCGTGCCGTCAGGGCTTAGACGAAGGCCATAGAATTGTGAATGGGTGATTATATTTTTAATGGGTATTAATGGGGTATTTTGATTTTCTTGCGTAGAAGAATTACCGATAGCAGGCGTAGCGACCGACAACATCAGACTAAAGTACAAAAAAAGTATGCGCATGCACCCCCCCCATTTTATTCAGAAACTTATTGAACATATCCTGTCTATTACATTTTTCGCCGAAATACAAGTTGATGAGTTTCAAGGACAGTCTTGTAATAAAAATGCCAATAGTTACATAGTTGTTGAAGTGTATTTAGGGAAAAGACAGAGCACACAAGAGCCGTTATTTAGTCATATTTTATCTCTATCTTTCCCTATGGTAAGTGATATAGAGTATCCCCGTTAAGCTAAAGGAAAATGAGTTATGTCTATCTGGTCTTCAATCATTGGTGGTGCTGCGGGTGGAGCGATATTGGGTGGTCCTATCGGTGCGATTCTTGGTGCTATGGCCGGTCATTACATTGGCAAAAAAATCACTGATGGTCCCGGTGTTGCCACAGAACAAATCACATTTACCATCGGGGTAATTGTCCTGAGTGCTAAAATGGCAAAGGCTGATGGCCATGTCAGCCGCGAAGAAATAAACGCTTTCAGACAGGCATTCCAAGTGCCCGAAGGCGAGATGAAAAATGTTGCCCGTGTCTTTAATCTGGCGAAACAGGAAGCCACCGGCTTCGAACCCTATGCTCGTCAATTGGCAAACTTGTTTCAAGATAAGCCCGCCATGCTTGAGGAGTTGCTGTGTATTTTGTTTCATATTGCCCGTGCTGATAATGTGATCCATCCGGCAGAGCTGGCATTTCTTGAAAAAGTCTCTGGTATATTTGGCTTTACAACCGCCGAATTTGGCCGGATCAAGGCGGAAAACCTTGGGCCTGATAAGGGTGATCCCTACACAATTCTAGGTGTCACGCGGGAGGCAACCGACAAAGAAATAAAATCTGCCTACCGGAAATTGATCAAGGAACACCATCCAGACCTTCTGGCTTCGCAAGGGTTGCCACAGGAGTTTATCGAAGTGGCCAATGAAAAACTGTCGGTGATTAATGTGGCTTACGATCGCATAGAAAAAGAACGGGGTATGAAATAACCATGCCTGCTCATCACATTCTGTTTGCTTTTATTGTCTCTTTTGTCTGGGGCGTTAATTTTGTTGTGATGAAAATTGGTCTGGATTACCTGTCCCCCTTTCTTTTTGTGACTATGCGTTTTTCCATCGTGCTTATCATGCTGTTTCCCTGGATACGATTGGTCAAAGGTTATATGTGGATGATTTTGGCCGTTGCCCTCTGTCTCGGCGGCCTTCATTTCGCCCTTGTTATCATGGGATTGGACATGGCCGAAAATGTTACCTCAATCATTATCATTGTGCAGATGCATGTGCCATTGACCCTGATTTTGGCGCATTTTTTCTTGCGGGAAAAATTAAGTTATTGGCGCGGCAGTGGCATATTAATTGCCTTTATAGGCATATTGGTTATCACGTTTGACCCCGCAATCGTAAATGAGCGAATTGCCATTATTATAATTTTTACTGCGACGTTACTCTATTCCATCGGCGCAATTTTGATGCGAAAACTTAAGAATGTGGGGGTTTTTAATTTGCAGGGTTGGGTCGCCGTTTTTGCTATCCCTATCTTGCTCAGCCTGTCTCTGCAATGGGAAACGGGGCAGATCGACCAAGTTTTCAGCATGGACAGGACAGGCTGGAGCGCCCTGCTCTATACGGCGGTTCTATCCTCTGTGGTTGGATATGGCGGCATGAATTTCCTGCTGAAACATCATGCCGTGACGTTGATTGCGCCTATATTCCTCAGTACGCCAATATTTGCCACATTAGCCGCCATTCTTATTTTTGACGAAGCGTTGACTTTGCGATTCCTGATCGGCGCCGGGCTAACCCTGATTGGGCTGGCGGTGATTCATATGCGGGACTGGTGGAAAAAACGACAGGTGGTCAGGGAGTTGTTGCCGTGATTAATGCCCCTTCGCCAAATTTTGATGATCGCCCGGATGGGGCAAAGATTAAATATCTGATCCTGCATTATACTGGTATGGCAACGGGGGAGGAGGCCTTAGATAGGCTATGTGACAGCAAATCAAAGGTTAGTTCACATTATCTGATAGAGGAAGACGGACGGATATTTACTCTGGTACCAGAGACAAAACGCGCATGGCATGCGGGTATCTCAGCATGGGAGGATGACCGCAATATTAACGGCATTTCCATCGGTATTGAGATGGTAAATCCGGGGCATGACAGTCCGGGTTATAAAGGAAATTACCGCCCTTTTCCGGCTGTGCAAATGGCTGCATTGATAGGGCTTTGTCAGGACATTCTGTCTCGCCATGATATCATGCCGTGCTATGTTCTGGGACATTCCGACGTGGCTCCGGATCGCAAGTGTGACCCGGGTGAATTATTCGACTGGCAATTGCTGGCTTCAGTGGGAATCGGAATTTGGCCATCTGGTAATGTAAAAATACACACGGATGAGTCGTTTAATAAAGTTGTTTTTCAGCAAAAATTGGTAAAATACGGATATAAAATAAAAATAACTGACACTCATGATCATCAGACATCTGATGTCATTCGTGCTTTCCAGAGACATTTCCGGCCCGCAGATGTTAGCGGGATATTAGATAAGGAATGTTGGGTTATTTTGGAAGACCTGTTGAGCGCCAAATAAAATTATTGAGATGATTCAAGGGTTTCACTGGTGTGGCTGGCTTTAGAGGTGTCTGGCAGCAGACCTTTTGGCAGGGTTTTCAGGGTCTTCTCGGTATTAGGGCCAGCGGGGCCATGTTCAAAAATATACTCATCATCGCCAGAGCATCCTGTGGTAAAACTGATGAGTAATCCAATGAATAGCAATGTTGCAATTTTATCTCTAATCATATATTTATATCCATAGGGTTTTTTTGTATATTTATTGTATTTATGTGATGTTCCTGACTTATACTCTGAAGGCTATAAGCGGGTCAATTTTATTAAAAAATTATTATTGCAATTAATTTTTATCAATATTTTATACTTGAAATGCGATCAATATATTGGCCGTTATAGTGAGCAGGGGAGTCATTAATGTCCGTATCATCTTCAAAAAATGACGCGAAAAAAGTCAGCAATATAAAAAAAGGCCTGCAATGTATGCGGGCGAATAAAAGGCGGACTGTTGTCTGGCCGGCGACTTTGTACGTGGGAGAGTTCGAATTTAAGTCAATGCTTTATGATATTTCTCTTGGTGGTGTCCGGTTGAAATTACCATTGCCATTGGCTAGAGGAACGGAGGCTACGGTTAAAATCAAGCATAAGGTCATTATGAATACCAGAGTAGTCTGGTGTGCCGGGGAATTTATGGGCTTAAAATTTGTTGATCCTGTTGATGAGACAAAAAAATTGCTCGGAGAATTGTCAAAAGGTCTTAAATGATCAGGATATGATCTGGGCATGACCTTGTTATGGCCTGGGGGCAAAGACTTTTATTTTTTCCTGTTTTTTATCT
>JAGLJX010000152.1 GCA_023142175.1 Emcibacter sp. | reverse complement strand
GTCATCTGGTAAAGTCCTTTTAAAGAGGCATGAAATGAACGAACAAAAGCTCACAACTTATCTGGAAGAGAATATCTATGGCTTTAAAGGGCCATTGACGTTAGAGAAATTCGCTGGAGGTCAGTCTAACCCAACCTTCATGATTACGGCCAAGTCTGGAAAATATGTCCTGCGGCGGAAACCGCCGGGTGTGTTGCTTAAATCCGCCCATGCGGTAGACCGTGAATATCGGGTGACCAAGGCGCTTATAGGTACGGATGTTCCTGTGGCTAAACCCCTTCACCTATGCACCGATGAAGATATTATCGGCAGTTGGTTTTATGTGATGGATTTTATGGAGGGTCGCATCTTCTGGGATCCCGCCCTGCCGGAAGTGGAAAATTCTGAGCGCACCGCCATATATCATGAAATGAACCGAGTGTTAGCCGCCGTACATTCCGTAAACCTCACCACACAAGGGCTAGAAGATTACGGCAAACCCGGCAATTATTTCGAGCGTCAGATTGGCCGATGGACAAAACAATATAAGGCATCCGAAACAGAAACAATTGAACCCATGGAACAGTTAATGAAATGGGTTAGCAATAACATTCCCGAAGATGACGGTAAGGTCAGCCTGATCCACGGGGATTTCAGATTGGATAATTTTATATTTCACCCCACCAAACCTGAAATCATAGCGGTTGTCGATTGGGAACTATCCACATTGGGTCATCCCCTCGCTGACCTCGCTTATCAATGTATGCAATGGCGTCTGCCCCATAATGCCCAAGTCAGAGGGCTAGACGGATTTGACCGCAAAGCAAACCGCTTACCCACCGAAGAAGAATATGTCGCGGAATATGCACAGCGCATGCAATGGGGCAATATGGATCACTGGCCATTTTATCTGGCTTTTAGCTTCTTCAGGTTGGCCGCTATCCTACAGGGCGTTATGAAACGCAGTCTGGACGGTAATGCTTCCAATGCCCGCGCCCACGAAATGGGAAAAATGGTCAGCCCTTTGGCGGAAAAGGCCATATCTATTTTAAAAGAACAACAAAAGCTCTAAAGGAAATATCATGGACATTAAATTTAAAGATAAGGTGGTACAGATCACAGGAGCCGGATCAGGTTTTGGCCGCACAGCCGCATTAGAATTTGCCAAGACTGGTGCGAAGCTGGTCTTATCCGATGTTAATATGGCCGGACTGGATGAAACCGTGAGCCTGCTGAACCTTGACGATGATCGTGTCATTGCCATGCGGTGCGATGTGAGCAACGCGCAAGATGTGGAAAATATGACAAAGGCAGGTAGTGATAAATTCGACACCCTTGATATTGCCATCAATAATGCGGGAATAGCCCATGAAATGATCCGTACGGCGGATGCGAGCCTGAAAGAATTTGATCTTATCATGGCGGTAAATGTGCGCGGCGTATTCCTGTGTATGCAACAGGCCCTGCGGCAAATGGAACGACAGGGGCATGGTATTATTTTAAATGTATCCTCCGTCGCCGGGCTGATCGGCGCACCGTTCGTTGCCGCCTATAGCGCCAGCAAACACGCGGTCATTGGCCTGACCAAGACCGCGGCTTTGGAATATGCCCGCAAGAATATCCGGGTTAATGCCATATGCCCGGCATTCTGCTATACCCCCATGGTCGGCCAGATCATTGACGGTGAACATGGCGAGAAGCGCGAGCAGGACATGGCACAGGTCATCCCCATGGGACGGCTGGGAACCGCAGACGAAATTGTAAGCGGCATGATGTGGCTATGCAGTGAGCAGAACAGCTTTACGACGGGACAGGCTCTGGCCTTCGACGGCGGCCTGACGACGGCATGAGATAAACTATTAAACAATCAATAGTCATATTCTTGCCTACATTTTGACCTACCTTTGCATAATAGCGTAACAAAAAAGGTGGTGAATATGGGGCCTGTTCATTGGGTTTTCAGTATAATCTTCATTTTATCTACTACTAATGCACAAGCTGGTTCCATATCTGACAAGCTCGTTACCGCGGCCCTTGAGCGAACGAAAACGTATGTCATATATAACGGCTCATATAAAAAAATAAGCTACCCAATGGGGGATATAAACCCTCATTTAGGGGTGTGTACGGATGTCATAATCAGAATTTTCCGTAATATAGATTTTGATTTCCAACAGGCTATTCACGAAGATATGCTAGAAAATTTCACGGCATATCCTGAAATTTGGGGGCTTAGGTCACCAGACAGCAATATAGACCACCGACGGGTACCTAACATCAGAACTTTCTTGGATCGAAAAGGTGCCTCGCTACCTGTTACTCATATAGCTGCAAACTATAAGGCTGGCGACCTTGTCACATGGATGCTGCCGGGCAATAAGCCACATATCGGAATAATAATTAAGGAAAAAGATAAAAATAAAATTCCGCTAATCGTGCATAACATAGGCCTTGATCCCTTAAAGGGGAACATACTGTTCAAATACCCTATCACGGGCCATTATCGATATCTTCCTAATTAAAGTCAGTTCAAAAAGTAATAAAAAAACGTAAAACATAATAAAGCCCGATGGAAATATTGACCATCGGGCTTTAGATAAAATAATTAAATCGCTTATACGTTAGCTTTTTTAAGATAACTTAGAGACATATTGGTCAAGAAACCACTGACCATAATGCTGACAATAACCTTGCCTAGCTCCATGTAATCCGGCATTGCCTGTCCAAACACCAATGAATAAAAGCTATATCCGAAAAAGCCAACCAAGCCCAATAAGAGCAA
>JAGLJX010000151.1 GCA_023142175.1 Emcibacter sp. | reverse complement strand
ACTGAGTATCCAACCGCCTTTGAGGCAAGCTGGGTCTATAAGGATTTGCACCGGGTACGTAATGCCAAACCGGCAATTCATAAGTTCGGGGCGTTTCTGGGTACGATTTACGCCGGATTTGATATGTGGATGAATAGTATTGGTCTGGGCTTCTTGCTGCCCTGGACTTTCAGTCATGATGAAGATCATAAATGCCTGAAACCTGCAAGCGAATGTACACCCATTGATTATCCAAGGCCGGACGGTGAGGTTACATTTGATAAATTGTCATCCGTATTCCTGTCCAATACAAATCATGAGGAAAATCAGCGTTGTCATCTACAATTAAAAGATGATGCCGTTCCGGTTGACGTGAACTATAATCTATATGCGGGGCCAGAAGTGCGGTTCTGTCCGGCTGGGGTCTATGAATTTATTCTTGATGATAATGGGGAAAACCCGAAGCTACAGATTAATTCCCAGAATTGTGTACATTGCAAGACTTGTGATATAAAAGACCCAACGCAAAATATTAATTGGACTGTACCAGAAGGTGGGGGCGGTCCAAATTATCCCAATATGTAGGGTATAATCATTTGGAGTTAATTTTGAAAACCAATGTAAAACGAACAATAAGTTCATTTATAATTGCCATGATCGGTCTCGTCATTTCTTCTGGTGCAGGAATGGCAAGTAATGGTCTAAAGGATCTGAAGCAGGTTCCTGATCAGCCATATGGAAAATATCTGGCCGGGTTTCATGCTGCTATTCAAAATGATTTGGTTACTGCGGCAGATTTCTATGAACAGGCTTTGGAGATTGATCCTGAAAACCGGATGATTCTGAAAAAAGCATTTACCATATTTATCGGCGATGGCAGATATGAATCCGCTCTGAAATCTGCTCATAAACTGAATGAGCTGGGTGATCCCGGCAGCATGGTTCAGATATTTCTGGTTTTGGAACAATTGAATTTAAAGGACTATGAAAAAGCCCTTTCCATATTGGATAGTATAGATAATGCAGGTGTATATGGCCTGCTAAAGCCTTTGTTTAAGTCATGGGTATTGGTGGGGCAGGGGAAATTGACCGAAGCAGAAGAAAATATGGTCAAACTTCTGGAGACTAAGGGCTTTAAGGATTTTAAGAAATTTCACGCAGGGTTACTTTTTGACCATATAGGCAAAACCCAACTGGCAGAAAAAATGTATGCGGAGTCCCTGATTGTTACGGGAGCTATGTCGTTAAGGACAATAGAGGCCTATGGCGTATTGCTGCGCCGTTTGGGTCGTCACGAAGATGCCCGGCAGCTTTTTCTGAATTATCTGGAGAAGGCGCCGGATAATGCAAGGTTAAAGCGGGTCTTGTATGATCTTGATAATGATATCAAGGCACAATCATACATAGCATCTGAAGGGGATGCTATTGCGGAGATATTTTATACTGCGGCAAACTTTCTGATGCAGGATAACATCCGCAGACCTGCTGTGGCTTATCTGCGTTTTGCCAATTATATGAAAAAGAATTTTTATGTTTCTGATTACCTGTTGGGGCAGGTTTTTGAATCAGATAAATATTATTCAGGCGCTTTGGAAAGTTATGACAGGGTCATAAAAACGCATGCTTTGTATTTTAATGCTCAACTACAAATGGCATGGGTTCTCGAAAGATCGGGTAAGCTGGATATAGCCATAGAGGCCATGAAAAACCTTACCATCAGATTTCCGGAGAAACTGGAGGTATTGGGCGCACTCGGTGATATGAGCCGCATGAATAGCCGTTTTGAAGAAGCGGGCAAATTTTATACCAAATATATTGACGGCATTGTTGAGATTAAAGAGAAACATTGGAGCATTTTTTACACGCGGGGCATTGTTTATGAACAGGCTAAAAAGTGGGAGTTAGCCGAAGCAGATTTTATCAAAGCGCTTGAACTTAGGCCTGATCAACCACAGGTTCTTAATTATCTGGCCTATAGTTGGGTGGATAAGGGGATGAATATTGAAAAGGCCACCAAAATGCTGGAGCGGGCCGCGGAACTACGTCCCTATGATGGTTATATAATAGATAGTCTGGGCTGGGCTCTTTATCGTATAGGTGATATGCCAAAGGCCGTTGAATATCTTGAAAAAGCAGTGCTGCTGCAGACCGATGACTGGGCGATTAATGACCATCTGGGCGATGCTTATTGGGCCGTGGGTCGTAAATATGAGGCCCGGTTCCAATGGCGTCATGCGCTGTCATTAAATCCTGACGAAGAGCTTATTGTGAAAATTAAAACCAAAATTAAAGATGGCAAAAAGTGATGTTATTTGCCCAGCAAGGGCAAAAATAAATCTTGACCTGCTGGTAACTGGACAGCGGGAGGATGGCTACCATCTGTTGGATAGTCTGGTTGTTTTTGCCGATTTTGGTGATGAAATATTCGTACGTCCGTCCCCGAACCTTCTTCTCAATATTACCGGCCCATTTGCGGCTGATCTTACCGCAGAACAAGATAATATCATTCTCAGGGCCGCCAGACTACTAAAGAGAAAATTTGACATTCAACAAGGCGCAGAGATAGAGCTTGTTAAAAACCTGCCGGTTTCATCCGGCATTGGGGGTGGGTCAGCAGATGCCGCGGCTGCCCTTCATGCTCTGATGGCATTATGGAATATCGATCAGGGCTCTGATTTGAGTGATTTGACCTTGTCTTTAGGTGCGGATGTCCCGGTCTGCATGGTCAGCGAAACGACGCAGATGACGGGGGTGGGAGAAAAACTGAAACCGGTAACCTTAAAATTTCCCTTATTTCTGTTATTGGTTAACCCCGGTGTTGCTGTTTCTACCGCGGATATATTCAAGGCGCGGGCAATCCGTAAGGCGAAGTTTTCAGCGGTGCGAAGGCTGCCCGATGAAATAAAGACTGTCGCTCAATTGATAGATATAATTAAACCCGGCGGCAATGATCTGGAATTTGATGCCTGTTCGGTTCAGCCTGAGATAAAAAAAGTTTTGATGCAAGTTCGCGGAGGTGATGACTGTATTGCTGCGGGTATGTCCGGTAGCGGGGCAACATGTTTTGGTATTTTTTCTAACTATGAAACGGCTAATAGATTAGCGACCAATATTTCCTGTAATTTTCCAGACTGGTGGGTTATGCTCGTCAGGGTCCGTTAAATTCATTAACCAAGTGCTTGCGCATATTGCCATTTATGCTACATTCCGAGAATATTAATTAATTGCTCTGTTGAGCTAAGTAAAAGAAAAGTGCCGGGGAAGGGTAATCTATTGAAAAAATTAATATTTACGATTTTTATGGGAATTTCCCTGCTACCTCAATCGCTTTTAGCGCAAGCGATAGACCCTTCTGTGCTGGAAGCCTTAAGAAATAAAGCAGGCGTTCAGGCTGGTAATACAACTGTTGTTTCTCCTCTGGATCAGGCCCGTAGACAGGAATTGCAGAACCGTCAGATTGAGCTTCTCGAGCAGCGAAAGAAAAATATAGCCGCGACTTCGCGGTTAGAGAAAGATTATCAAGGCAGGCTGAAATCTGAATTAACCCAATATGGTTATTCTCTTTTTGCTAATACCCTCACCACCGGCAGTGTTATGACAGGTAGTATTTCCGATAGCTATAAATTGGGGGTCGGGGATGAGTTTATTGTCACTTTTCAAGGGTCAACGTCCCAATCTTTTACCGTGAAAGCGGATCTTGAAGGACGTGTGATTATTCCTGAACTCAAGCCCGTCACCGTAACTGGTTTGAGTTACGGTGAATTTAAATCAATAATTAAAAGGCAGGTTGGAGAGAGTATTATCGGCGCGGAAGTCTATATTTCTCTAGCATCACTGAGAAATATTTCGGTTTTTGTCGCTGGAGAAGTCTTTGCTCCTGGTGTTATCCGCACGTCCAGCCTAGCAACCCCCCTTGAAATTCTGATGAATGTTGGTGGTGTGAAAAAGACAGGTTCACTCAGAAATATTTCTATTTATCGGGATGGTAAAAAGAAAGTTTTCGATATTTATGACCTGTTGAGTGGCAAGGCGAGCGGGTTTGATACCTTGAACGATGGTGATAGAATTATTGTCCCGACCATTGGGGCAACAATTGCACTTGACGGGGAAATGGTAAGGCCGGGGATTTATGAATTACCGGCGGGTGACGATAATATTTCCTATGAAGAAGCTATGACGTTGGCAGGGGGCACATTGAGGCCTTCCGGTTATGGAATGTCACAGATTAAAATCGATAAGCAGGGAAAACAGATTTTTCGTAATATATCTGCGGGGGAAAAAATTCACAGGGGCGAAGCAGTCATCGCCCATTTGATAGAAAATTCTCAAACAGGTAGAGTGGAACTTATTGGTCATGTAAAAACACCGGGTTTCAGAATATCATCCCGTGCTACAAATGTAAGCTCCCTGTTGGGGGGGCGGTTGAATTTAAAAGACAACCCTTATCTATTATTTGGCTTGATAGAGAGTGTGGAAGATAGAACTCAAACGCGTTTTTTAAAGCCCTTTAATCCGGAAAAAATATTGGCTGGAGGTAAGGATGTTGACCTGAAGGACGGAGATCGTGTGGTTTTTCTTGCCCGCGAGGATATAGCATTCCTTGTTTCTAACTTTGTCAGACAAGTGGTGGTGTCCGGAAAATATATTGTTAAACCAACTTTGCCTAATGGGGATATAAATTCGAAATATTGCAAGCCGTTGGAAAATCTGAGCAGGATTGTTTCGGATACCCAGTCT
>JAGLJX010000150.1 GCA_023142175.1 Emcibacter sp. | reverse complement strand
AGTCTAATCGTTTTGCAACAGCTACCCGTGCGGTTTTTGTCAGAAAAGAAGTCGAAGAGGTGGTTGCGGGAAAGAAAGAAGACAGTAAGTTACAATCTTTTGCCAGTGCAGATATTGAGCAACGTGCTTTGGTGGAAATGGCAAAAAATGAGGAAGAAGAAGCGGCAGAAAAGGAAAGCCCGGCTTTTTGTCCTTCCATATATAATCAAGTGAATAATTTATTGCCTTTCATCCTTGAATATATTGTTTCTGTAGATGGCGCAATTCGCCTGCCCGGGGTTTATCCTGTAACGCATGGTACCTCTATTGCTTCTCTGTTAGCGGTCAGCGGCGGTACATCAAATGATGCAAATATGAGCAATATTGAAATTGCCAGTCTGGATACCAATTTCAATTCGGGAACAATGCAGATGAAGTGGGATTATGTCGATGCAAATCAGACAGATCTTGCAACTATTGGCATTAATCCGGGTGGTGGTATTCGGGTAGGCTCCAAGTTTTCTAACTTTGAGGCCGGTGCTGTATTGCTATCCGGGGAATTTCTGCAACCCGGTGTTTATACCATCAGGAAGGGTGAAAAACTTTCTGATCTCATTGCGCGAGCGGGCGGAATAACGGAACAGGCCTATTCTTATGGTGCTATTTTCACCCGTAAAAGAGTTAAGGAAATTCAGCGGGCGGAATTGAAAAAAACCGCAAGCCATCTTCAATCCGCCATGGTTTCGGCATCCGTAAAGCAAAGCATTGAGGCAGAATCTCTGCTGGCGGCCCAACAATTGACAAATCAGCTGGCCAATGCGGATATAATTGGGCGAGTTGTGATTGAGGCCGACCCAGTAAAACTGTCACTAAACCCGGCACTTGATACGGTTTTGGAAGCTGGTGATGCCATATATATGCCCAAAAGACCGAATTTTATAATTGCTATGGGGGATGTTCTTAACCCCGGAGCTTTGCAGTTTATTCCCGGAAAAGGCGTTCAGGAATATATTAATGAAGTGGGCAGCTATACCCGTTCGGCGGATGAAGGCCGTATTTATATAGTTTACCCAAATGGGGTTGCAAAGCCAATCAACCTGTCCTCTTGGGGAGGGGACCGCAATATAACCATACCGCCGGGAACAGCCATAGTTGTGCCGACAGATCTAAGTCCATTTACCACATTATCTTTGATGAGGGAAATTGGTGGCATTTTCCAGAATCTGGCGGTATCTGCTGCTTCCATTGCACTCCTTGTCAGAAATTAGTGGCTAGAGCCTAATGATGCGGCGCGGGACATATGGTGGCAATATCCTTCTGTCATTGGTGATGGGATGTCTGCCCTTCTTTCAATCTCAACTAATGGCAGATGACAACGCTTATTCCTTCAATAATTTTGGTGGCATTGGGCTATTGGATATGCGAACCGCCCGGTTTGCACCGGACGGTACAATTGCCGTAGGGGTGCATCATAATAGCAGGGAGACGCGGTATTTTTCAACATGGCAGGCGACCCCGTGGCTTGAAACAACACTAAGTTACACAGACGATACGGCGGACAGGCTAGGGATAGATCGTTCTCTTGATGTGAAGCTACGTTTATGGACAGAAGGTGATTACCGTCCACAATTGGCCATCGGGGTTCAAGATGCCTTGGGTACAGGAAACTTTGGTGCTGAATATATTGTAGCCAGCAAACGATATTATGATTTTGATTTCAC
>JAGLJX010000015.1 GCA_023142175.1 Emcibacter sp. | reverse complement strand
AGTTTTTTGATTAAGGTTAAAATCCTGAACGGTTATATCTTCGATGCCGCTATCCTCGGGCAAGTTTATACGGGCATTTTTATTATCTAACCTGATCCCCTTTTTTCTGTTAGACAGATTCGCGGATTCCAACTCCTGTATAATCAGATGTTTAAGTGCCTCATGTTTTATAACTTTGCCCTTACGGGTGATTGTTATCTGGCGTACGCCCCGACTGTTCTGCCAATAAACATTATGTTGTTTGGTAAGGCTAGCCAGATATCTTGTAGAAACAGATGTTTTTTCACCGGGGGCAGGGGAATTCATGATCCATATATCATGACCTCTGTCCAGATTATCAAGCAAATCGCCTAATGTTACGGTTGATTTACTCACCTCGGTGGATGATTTGACTTCGGCAAGCGCCATGGCAGCCTGTGTCGAAACCATCCAGGTAAGGATCAGAATTATACTTTTATAAATTATGCGTTTCATGATCTCACCCTTATCTTAAGTTAGATGTCACGCTCATCATTTCATCGGCAGTGCTGATGACCTTGCTGTTCATTTCATAGGCTCGCTGCGCGGTGATGAGTGCGGTGATTTCCGTGACTGAGTTCACATTGGAATTTTCCAGAAATCCTTGAAGTATAGTGCCGAATCCCGGCGTGTTCGCCACACCAATATTGGCGGTGCCAGACGCAGGGGTTTCAAGGAATTGATTATCGCCAATAGCTTCCAATCCTGCGGCATTGGGGAAGGTGACCAGTTCAAGACGGCCCACATTGGTGGGGTCTATCTGACCGGCTAATTTAACCAGTACTTCGCCGCCCGGATTGATAGAAATGTCAAGAGCACCCTGTGGGATGGTAAGGTCCGGACCAACGGTATAACCTTCCAGCGTCACAATCTGACCTGTCGGCCCGATTTGGAATGCACCGGCGCGGGTATAAGCATCATCGCCGTTTGGCAGTGTGATGCGGAAATAACCTTCACCATTGATGGCAACATCAAGCGGATTTTCTGTTCCCACAACACTACCCTGTTGCGTTATCCTGTAAACGCCGCCGGTTTTTACACCAACACCAACCTGAATACCCGTCGGGGTGATGGTTCCTGTGTCTGATGAGTTTGATCCAATCCGCTCAATATTTTGATAGAGAAGATCCTGAAATTCAGCTCGTTGCCGTTTGAAACCCGTGGTGTTCATGTTGGCGATATTGTTGGAAATAACTTCCACATTAAGCTGTTGGGCTAACATACCTGTCGCGGCTATACTAAGTGCTTTCATAACTAATTTCCTATTCTTTGCTTTAGCTAAATTTAGCCAGCTGATTTACTGCTTTGCTCTCGGTGTCCTGAAGATTTTCCATGAGTTTGGAAGTTTGCATATAAGACCGACTAACTTGAATCATTCGCGTGAGTTCCATTATTGGCTTGACGTTTGAGGTTTCGATTGCCCCCTGAACGATGGTATAGTCCGTTGCTGGCAGTGCCGGTGAATCCGCGGCAAACATATTATCTCCGATTTTCTTTAACTTGGAGATATCGGCAAAAGTGCTCACATTCAACGTTGCAATTAATCCTGTTGATGGGGAGGAAATGGTGCCATCTGATGAAATTTTGATGTCAGATACATTCGGGGGGATTTTGATAGGTTTACTACTTTTATCCAGAATTTCATGCCCCGTAGAGGTGATAAGCTTTAAATCTTCTGACAAGGAAAGATGTCCGTTACGGGTATAGGCTACATCGCCATTTTCGCGTTGAACCTGAAACATGGCGTCTCCGTTCAAGGCAATGTCAAATAAATTGCCGGTATGTTCCATTCGGCCATTTTCCATATTTCTGGTAATGCCAAAATCCTGCACATAGGTTATTTGCCGCAGTGATTTGGGCGCATTTCCTTGTGCTTCCTTAAGAACTTGACCAAACATGACATTTTCCCGCTTGAAGCCGGTTGTGCTCATATTGGCGATGTTATTGGCAATAACATCCAATTGACGCCGTTTGGCGACTTGATGCGATAGTGCAATTGATATTGTTGTGTCCATCTTAGGTCCTTTCTGGCCATTCGATTTTTCCCGAACTTTATATTGCATATATCGTGCCAAAAAATAAAACATAACAAAATCAATATGTTATATTGCTCTCAAGTTCTATTTATAGGGGGAAAGGCATAGTTTGCCCGGTAATATTTTCCATTATTATCCCGGCAGGCAGTCTCTTGTATATATAGTGACTTCCTATGTTCCAATTACAACGGTTGCCTGCTATAGTAATAAAATTAACCATAGTTAATAGTTGGGGCGGTGAAAGATGCAATTCCTAACGAGTTGTTAATAACAAGGATTTACATTTGACCTATGGATCGGCATTTTTTTGCCCCATCTAATAGGGGTGAGTTGGTATTATGAGTGAAGAAAATGATTCCGAAGCGGATGAAGATGATCTTGCAGAGGGTTTAGAACAGAAAAAAACAAGCGGCAAAAAGATAATCATTATTGCCGTCATAGCATTTCTCGTGCTTGCACTTGGGGGCGGGGCAGCTTTTTATTTTATGTCCGGCGATGACGATGGCGAACTTGTGACAGATCTGGAACATGGCGGTCAGGAATCTGATTTGGCAGATGAGGAGCCGACGGAACTATTGTTTTTGGAACTGGAGTCTATGTTGGTCAACCTTGATACGGCGGGGGGTAAACCCAAATACCTGAAAATCACAATCTCACTTGAGGTAGATAAACAGGAAGCTCTGGATGACCTAACCAAAAAAATGCCCCGTATTATAGATCAATTCCAGACTTATCTGCGTCAGTTGCGCATAGAAGATCTCAACGGGTCTGCGGGTATGTTCCGACTTAAGGAAGAATTACTGATTAAAGTGAATGATGCGGTTTATCCGACCCGGGTGAATGACGTGTTATTCAAAGAAATGCTGGTTAACGGATAACCCAAAATATGTCAGACGAAGAAGAAATTGATGATGATGCAGTTGCTGCCGAATGGGCGGCTATGGCAGGAGAAGGCGACGATGAAGGCGGCGAGGACGGCGAGGGTAGCGATGATCTTGTAGACGGCGATGATGATATGGCCGCCGCCATGGCCGGAACTGACCGCGTTCTGGATCAGACCGAAATTGACAGTCTTCTGGGATTTGATGGCGAAGATGATGATGTGGGATCGAAATCCGGCATTCAGGCTCTGATCAGCAGTGGTCTTGTGGCTTATGAACGTCTGCCCATGCTGGATATTATCTTTGATCGTTACGTTCGAATGATGTCAACATCGCTCAGGAATTTTACCTCTGATAACTTTGAGGTCTCTATTGATAATATGACGTCGATCAGGTTCGGGGATTACCTGAACTCTATTCCACTGCCTGCCATGCTGGCGGTATTTCATGTTGAAGAATGGGACAATTACGGGCTGATTACCATTGATAGTAATCTTATCTATTCAATTGTAGATGCTCTTCTTGGGGGACGTCGCGGGACAGCCCCTATGCGCATTGAAGGTCGCCCCTATACCACCATTGAGCATACGCTGGTTGAAGAAATGCTGAGTGTTATGTTGAAAGACCTATGTGATGCATTTGAGCCTATAAGCAAGGTGACATTCAAACTGGACCGGTTGGAGACTAACCCCCGCTTTGCCACCATTGCCCAGCCGACCAATGCCGCGCTTCTGATCAAAATGCGTGCTGACATGGAAGATCGCGGGGGCCGCATGGAACTTGTGTTGCCCTACGCCACGCTAGAGCCAGTGCGGGAATTGTTGCTGCAACGCTTTATGGGGGAAAAGTTTGGCCGTGATTCCATTTGGGAAAACCATCTTATAAAAGAGCTTTTTAATACGGACGTTATGCTGGAAGTTATTCTGGGTGAACATGTCATGACACTGGGTGAAGTTCTGGGCATGGAAGTCGGACAGACTATGATGCTGAATGCCCAGACGGATAGTGAAGTGGAAATACGCTGTGGCGGCGTTTCCATGATGTCTGGCCGGGTCGGAAAACTTGGACAGAATGTGGCCGTTAAAGTTGAAAGAGTATTAAGCAAGCGTAAGGAACTCGTCTGATATGGAAATGGCTTTAGATATTGTCATTATTGTTTTGATAGTAATCATGATCGCATATTCGGTCGTATTGAATATCAAACTCAAAACTTTCCGTAATGCTCAAAATGAAATGTCTACTTTAATTGGACAGCTGAATGGCGCAATCACAGGCGCGCAGGCTAGTGTTGAAATCTTAAAAAAAGCGGCGCTTACAGAAGAAGTCCGGCTTAAAGAATTGATTGTGAAATCAAGGTTGCTGGCGGATGAGCTTGAGATAATTACCCAGAGCGGTTCAAATTTGGCAGACCGTATAGAGCGGGGCCTTGTTCCGGGTCAAAGTACCTTGGAAACTGAAGAATCCGTGGCTGAAGATAAAGATTATGTAGAAAATGATGAAATGCTGGAAACACTGAAAAAAGTCAGGTGACGGTCATTCGGTTTATTTAAACCAAGCATCAAAGGAAATATTATGACTAAAAAATTCCGGTTTTTGCCCTTGTCAATCATTGTCATGTCAATGGTGCTTGGGGTCAAAATTGTTGATTTCTCTATTGGTGTAGAAGTAGCTTTTGCCCAAAATAATACTAATGCCGCTGAGCCGGACGCAAGCCAGAAGCCCGCAGAGCATGAAGAGGAAGTTGCGAGCCAAGAGACTGCAGTTCTGCAAATCAGCAGCTTGCCTACTCGCAAGGAAATAGAATATCTACAGAAATTATCAGAGCGCCGTGCGGAATTGGACCGTCGTTCACGGGAGTTGGATGATCGGGAAAAACTGTTAGAGGCTGTGGAGTTACGTATAGTTGAACGGACAGAGTCCCTGAAAAAAATTAAAGCAACCATCGAAGCCGCGCTGGCAAAACATGCTAAACGTGAAAAAAAGCAACTCGACAGTCTGGTAAAAATATATTCTGCCATGAAGCCGAAAGAGGCCGCCCAGATTTTCAATAATCTTGATGAAGATGTTTTGTTGGCAATTGTTGAAAATATGAAAGAAAAAAAGATGGGGGCTATTTTGGCTAAAATGAATCTTGATAAAGCTAAGAAACTGACTGTGAACCTTGCCACCAGAGAGAAATTGCCAGAAATTGAAGGCTGACCTTTGGCTTCCGCCACCGCCTCTTTAGTATTTATTCCATATATAACAGGGTTTACCAGCTATTAACATCTGGAAGCTATACTCTATCACCTGAGCTGTAGTATGATTAATATGGTTGTTATAAAAAGAGGTGAAAATGCACTTGAATACGGTTTCACTAGAAGACAGAATCGAAAGTATCCGCAAAAAAATGGGGGATAACGTCGAGGTCGATGAAATTACATCAATCGTTGGAGAAGTCATGGGTTCACTTGAAGGTGACTTTGATCTTCAGGAGGTGCATTTCCAGGATGAACTTCGCGCTCTGTTGAGTTACATTGAGCAGTCCAAGGACGATCTTTCCGGTATTCAACCTAAGGATCTCAGCGAGAATAAAATTCCCGAGGCGAGCAACCAGCTGGATCAGGTGGTTGAGGCAACGGAAGAAGCCGCGGGCAGGATCATGGATTCTGCCGAGGAAATTTCTGAACTGGCCGAGACATTGGATGGTGAGCTTGCGGAAAAGCTTATGAATATCTCAATGAATATTTTTGAAGCATCAAGTTTTCAGGATATCACCGGACAACGGGTAAGTAAGGTGGTTAATACACTGAAATATCTGGAAGAAAAACTGACGATCCTTGCCAGTGCCATTGGGGATACTGACTCCCACATTAAAGCTGAACAGAATGCTGATGATATTTGCCCTGAAAGTGATGAGAATTTGCTACAGGGGCCGCAATGTGCCGTGACGGGTAATGATCAGGCCGATATTGACGCCCTGTTTGACAGCTTTGATTGATTGTAATCATAAATTTGTATAGGCTTGGGAGAATTATGGTTAATATCTGGAATTGTCCGAGAAGCTGACAAAGATGAATAAAAATATGGGCGGCATAGGGTCATTTGATCTCACAGAGGGTAGCAAGAAACCTTCCGATAATACAACGGGGCTTTTCGTTTCATTATATATGATTGTTCTGGCTTTTTTTGTTGTGATGAATTCAATTTCGAATCAGGATCAGAATAAGGTGAATGCGGCGACAGAAAGTGTGACGCGCGCGTTCAGCAACCCTTTTGAGCCAGAGGCGGATTTTGTTGATGTATCGGCAAATGATCAGGCCGTAACCCCTAATGATGAATTTTATGATCAGATACTCGGTGTTTTCGCGTCATTGGTGGGATTTAAAGGGAAATTCCCCACCGAAGGGGGAGATGTGGTGAAGGTCAGATTTAAAACCAGTGATTTGTTTGAGGACAGCTCCAGTGTTTTTCGTTCAAACCAACAACAATTTTTACAACAGCTGGCAGATTTCCTGGCGGGCGGGCGCGAAAGCGAAAAACGGGAAATCGACATTATTATTTCTTCAGGTAAAAGATTGCCAAATGGCCCAAAATATTGGGAAGACACCAATATTCTGAGAGCTGGCGCTTTTGTTGGCTTGCTCAAAAATAAGGGTGCAGATGACAGTAAAATATCCATCGGGATGATTAAGGGTGAAGAAGACCAGATGTCTCTTACCTTTTATAATCGCGAACGGTTAAGTGTGGTTCAGAGCCTTACTGGGCATGAAACGAAAAAACTACCCGCCAAACCCAAAGGTGCGGGGGTTGGGCGATGATGATATCCCTTGATAAATCCGAGGAGGAAAAGGTTGGTGAAAGTTGGCTGATTATTTTTGCTGATCTTCTGGCGTTATTGCTGACTTTCTTTGTGTTGATGTTTTCCATGAGTTCGGTGCAGGTGTCAAAATGGCAGGCTGTTGTTGAATCCTTAAGTGAAAACCTTAACCCAAGCCGAGCACAAATTCAGGAAGTAGACTGGCATAATATAGAAGCGGCCATGGTGCCGCAAAAAGAGGCCCTCAGCCTGAGCTACCTAAAAAAGATATTTGAGGATAAGCTGCAATATGATCCTATATTAAGGCGCAGCAGTGTGACATTGCTGGATGACAGGCTGGCGATTACCCTGCCTGCGGACCTGATTTTCGAAAAAGGCCAGTCAAATTTCTCACGGGAAGCCAGAAATTCTATGCGTGAACTTGGCGCCTCACTCCAGTCTATCCAGAATAAAGTTACCGTGGTTGGTCATACGGATCTGGAGCCGACCAGTGGCCGGTTTTATCCCACAAATTGGGAATTATCTCTGGTTAGGGCTATATCTGTGGCCAAGTTGATTGAACAGGCCGGTTATACACAGGATATAGAAATTTTTGGCAATGGACCGTCCCGCTTTGAAGAAATTGATAAAAATATTCCTCTGGATGAGCGGTATATTTTGGCGCGTCGCGTGGATATATTTATTCACCGTGAAGGCAGGGTACAGCCAAAGACAAGACAGGGAAATGTAAATGAATAGGGTAGGCCGTATGTTCTGGCGCATAGTCATAATATTTATTGTGCTCATAACGCCTGTGCGGACTTTCGCACAGGAGGTCGTAGAGGTGCGTAATGGTGAACATAGCACCTTTAGCCGCTTAGTGTTTGATTGGCAGGAAATAGTAAACTATAGCCAGAAATTAACCGATGATAAGATTGAGGTTACCTTTGATAAGGCCAGTATCCCTAACTGGAATACGTTAATCAATGAGCCACTGAAATATTTGGCGGAGCCGGAATATCGTATTGATGGTGGAAAACTGATTGTTACGGTGAAAGTGCCAAAATCGAGCCAGTTAAATCATTTTCGTTACAACACTAAAATAATATTTGATGTCACCGGAAAAGGTGAAGTAATTGTCAATACTGTTGGTGAACCCGTAGTCGCACAGCCGATCCCGGTAGTTGATACGGGAACCATAGAGGAAATTATCCCTGACCAGAAAAAGAATACTGTATCAGATAATGGTATCCTGAAAATGGACGTTGATCGCAAATGGAATAATATAAGACTGAGTTTTCCCTGGAGCGAAAATGTGAAGACCGCAGCCTTTATCCGCCATAATTTCTTATGGTTGGTGTTTGATGGTAAAAAAACTGTGGACCAAAGTGAGTTGGAGAGCTTTCTGGGGCAGCGTATATTATCCGCGCGTCAACTGGATCATCCCGCTATGACAGTCCTTATGTATGAATTGGTGCCCGACCTTAATGTCACAGCCCAAAGGGTTGATGCGGTGTGGCATATTGATTTAAAAACCCCGCATTTTGCGCCGACACTATCGGTTTTGACCAGCTATCAGAGAGCGGCAGGTAACAGGGGCAATAATTTCTTCTTTTCCGTTGAAAATGCGGGTTCAGTGCTTGTGGTGACTGATCCGGTAATCGGTGACACATTGGTAATTGTGCCAATTTTAGGATCATCTCAGGGTGTTCTGCAAAAACAAAAATTCACAGAATTTGAATCTTTGGCTACGGCACAGGGGATAGCGGTTCAATTGATTGCTGATAACGTGAATGTCGTAAAATATACAAACGGCGTCAGCGTTACGGCCAAAGAAGGGTTGGCCCTTTCACGTAATCGGCTTTCGAGCAGACTAGGAATGGTTGCAGGTTCCGACAAGGCTGGCGGAGAGAATGATCGTCTGGTGGATTTTGCCGCATGGGAAAAAGGCCCTCTTACCCGGAAGGGGCAGGAGGAGGATTATCATGCCAATAAACATGAACTGCTTTACATGCTGTCCAACTCTACCGATGCAACACGGAGCGAGATGCGTTGGGATCTTGCCCGATTTTATCTGGCGAATGGCCGCATAAGAGAAGGCTTTGGTGTGATGAGTGTCATGCAGGACGAGGACCCTGAATTGATTAATACACCCGAGTTCAGAGTAGTTCTCGGCATTGCTAATATCCTGATGCGGCGCTTTCGGGAAGGGGCTAATCTTTTGAGTCACAAGAGTTTGGTTGCGGAAAAGGGGGTTCTTTTGTGGCGTACTGTGGCGGAGAATGCATTGGGCAATCATAAGATAGCCCTCGAAAATTATAAAAAAGCCTCGGATAAACTGTCTTTACATGATTTGGATAGCCAAATTCGCTTTCTGTTTGCAGCGATCAATTCAGCCAATGAGGTGGGAGATAAGAATTTTGTTTATTTCAGCCTGTCTTTTTTGCGCAAATTACCCCTTAACGTGCCTCAACTAATGGAAGTGGATTATTGGGAAGCTTCGCTTGAACGTGATAGAGGAAACCTACTACAGGCAGGGGAAATCCTTCAGGGCATAGTCAAGGCGGGCGTACGCCAAACGGCGGCATGGGCAAAATCCGATTTAATTGACATGGAATTTCAGAGTGAAAAAATAGATGCAACAGAGGCCGTTGACAAACTTGAAAAATTACGTTTTTCTTGGCGCGGGGATGATTTTGAGTTGGAGCTTTTGTCGCGGCTTGGGGAAATTTATGTTGCACAGAATGAATTTAACAAGGGTCTGCAAACATTGAAACTCGCGGTAACTTTCTTTGAGGGGTCAAAGAAAACTGCGGAACTCACCCGGCAAATGAACAAGATATATAGCGATTTGTTCTTAAGTGGTGGGGCAGATGTCCTATCACCGGTTAAGGCGGTGGCGCTTTATTCTGAATTCAGGGAGCTTATACCTCTTGGCAAGGATGGCGATACCATGACCCGGCGGCTCGCCGATCGTCTGGTGTTATTAGATCTGCTTGAAGAGGCCGCAGAATTGTTAAATCATCAGATCAAATTTCGCCTTAAAGGGGGGGCGCAATCAATTGTCGCAAGCCGGTTGGCTATGATTTACCTGCTGGATTCAAAGCCGGAGAAAGCATTGGAAATTTTGCGAGCGACAAGAAATTCACAAACACCTGATGATATTCGTGACCGTCGCCGGATGATTGAGGCCAGGGCATTAATCGAACTGGACAGTTATGAAGAAGCCGAGGTCCTGATCGAGGCGTATAATACTATGGAAGTGCAAAATATGCGCTCTGATATATATTGGCGTTCAGAAAACTGGGCAAAATATATTGGCCATAAAAACCGTATGCTGGGCAATCGTTATCAAGATGATAATGGGCTTAGTCCGGAAGAACGTCTGTCTGTACTTCGCTTGTCAGTGGCCTATGTGATCAGTGGTGATAAGTCCGGGGTCAGGACCTTGCGAAATAGATATAAAGGCCATATGGATAATGGCTTATATGGCGATACCTTTGAGGTGATTACGGCAGAAAGGCAGTTGACAGACCTGAATGTTGGACGACTGACCAGATCTATTGCCAGCGTGAACAAATTGGAAACTTTCATGCAATCCTACAAGGCAGAATTTTCCAATAAGGAAGTCGCCCAAAATTAGAATCCGAAATTAGAGAGATATAATGGGAATGATAGAATAAAAATGCTTTCCTTTAGACTGTTATCAATTTTGACTTTCTTGGTCTCTAATCACATTTCTGCTGTTTATGCTGCGGATGAGTTGGTCATACTGACCATCAACCTGCATACCTATCAGGAGCTCAGGCAGGAAGGCGATACACCACAACAACGCATTGAACGCAATCAACCCTTGCTGGCTACTGTTGCACAGGCAATAGCTGATCTGGATGCGGATTTGGTTTGCCTTCAGGAGGTCGGGGAATGGCGTGGTGATGTCAGAAATCCCGAAACTGCACCCTTTGGCAAGGGGCAGAGCAACGCCGCTAATAAGATCAACAGGCTGCTTGGCGGGCGGTATAATATTCATATGGATTGGTCCCATTACGGCTGGGATATATGGCGCGAAGGTGTCGCAATTTTTAGTAAAACTCCGTTTAGAGAAACGGAGTCCCGGTTTGTGACCAAGGACCAAAGCCACCAGTTCTGGAAATCGCGCAATATAGCCCGCGCTGAGACTGAGGTTAAGGGTATTGGCAAGATTGATATATTTTCTGTTCATACAGGATGGTGGGATGATAAAAAAGAGCCGTTCCAAGCGCAATTCAGCAATATTATGAAATGGGCTGAGGAGGTCAGGGTCAACAATAAACCTGATGCCATAATTCTTTGTGGTGATTTTAATATTGAAGCCGGATCACCCGCCTATCACTTTGTTACCAAGAATTTTGGCTATAATGACCTTTATTATCAGGCCAACCCTGCGGGCCTGATGGATGCTACAATTGACGGCAAGCGCATTGATTACATTCTGATGAATGAGGGTAGCCCGCTTGAAGTAACGGCGGCCCAACGTATCTTTACCAAAAAGGACTATGGCCGTGTCTCGGACCATAAAGGAATTTATGTCAGGATAAGCCCCAAAAAATAAACGCAGGTCACATTAGTAACGTATTTTGACGTAGTTTCCCGGGGCATTTCCCAATATTTTCAGCGGCCCTTCGCCGGGGATGCGGGCGGCAACCTTGGGGCCGGATTTCTTTGACAACCAGCCATGCCAGTCATCCCACCATGAACCAACCTTGCTTGTAGCACCTTCCAGCCATTCGTCTGCATCATGGGGCAGGTCATCGTTCAGCCAGTGATTATATTTTTTGGCAGATGGCGGGTTAACAACGCCGGCAATATGACCGGAACCCGCCAGCATGAACCGTTTGGGGCCGGAAAAATTCCATGTGCCTTTATAAACCGATTTCCACGGGCAGATATGATCGGTATGGGCGGCCTGAATATAGGTGGGAATATCAATCTTAGTCAGGTCCAGTGGCATATCGTTAAGGGTGATAGCTCCCGGCTTGACCAGATTGTTATTCTGATACATATCATCCAGATATTGCAGGTGACAGGCGCGTGTCAGGCGCGTATTATCGCCGTTCCAATAGAGTAGATCAAAGGGCATGGGGTCTTTGCCCTTCATATAATTATTGATAACGAATGACCAAATCAGATCATTGGAACGGAGCATATTAAAGGTATTGGACATGGTCTTGCCATCAAGAAAACCCTGCTTGTCCATATTTTGTTTCATATCCGCCATCTGTTTCTCATCGACAAAGATGGTCAGTTCCCCGGCTTCGCTGAAATCAACCTGAGTGACCAAAAATGTTGAACAGCTGATCTGGTCCAATTCTTCTTTTGCTGCCAGATAGGCCAATGTGCAGGACAACATAGTGCCGCCAATGCAATATCCCACAGTATTGATCTTTTTCTCGCCAGTGGCTTGCCTGACTGCATCAATGGCGGCAAGTACGCCAAGGTTCATATAGTCTTCCAACCCAATATCCGCCATGCTCTTGTCTGGATTGCGCCAGGATATGATGAAAGTGCAATAGCCCTTTTCAGTCAGCCATTTGACCAGAGAATTTTCCGGGCGAAGGTCAAGAATATAAAATTTATTGATCCACGGCGGTACTATCAACAATGGTTTTTTATATTGATTTTCAGTGACCGGAGAATATTGGATCAGTTCAATAAGTTCATTACGGAAAATAACCTTTCCCGGAGTAGCGCCCACATTCCGGCCTAGTTCAAATTTTTCATTATCGGTCATGCTGATGGTTAATTTTCCGGTTTCCGTATCATAGTCCTGGATAATATTCTCCAGACCCTTGACCAGATTCTGGCCCTTGCTTTCAACAGTTTCGCGGATTACTTCGGGGTTCATCATGGCGAAATTTGTCGGGGACATGGCATCGATAAACTGCCCCGTGAAGAAATTCATCTTGTCTTTATCATGGCCGTTTTCAGGGTTCATATCATTGGCCGCATCAGCCAGATGGCGTGAGGCCAACAGGTAGGATTGTTTGATGAAGTCAAAAATATGATTTTCCTGCCATTCGGCATCTTTAAACCGTTTATCCCTGCGTCCGGGTTCAATGGTCGGCTTAATGCTGTCATCGCCCATCATCTTGGCCGAGGCATTTTGCCAGAGATTCATATAATCCTGCCACAGGTTCATTTGTTTTTCGATCAACTGTTCCGGGTGGGAGCTATAATATTTGGTTAGTTCAAGGAGGGTCTCGCCGATATGCATGGGGTCATTTTCAATATCGGAATTCTGGGTATTTTGGCTGTCCATAAAATCCTGAGCCATTTTCTGAAATTCAGCCGTCATTTCAGCCATATTTTCGGACATTTGCTCAATTTCAGTTTTTTCTTCGCTCATACCCATTTTTCCCAGCTTTTATTAAATTCTATTATGACGAGTGTAGCGGGTAAATACGACAGTTTTTTTGCCCCCATTGCGTAAAAGACATTTTCCTTTGCCCTCGTTTGCTGTTACATAATGGTTCTAATATTGTGTAATTAGTTTTTAAACAAGAGGAAAAAATGGAAAAGGATTTCTACCGCATAAAAAGATTGCCACCGTATGTTTTTGCTGAAGTGAATGCCATGAAAGCAAAAGAACGAGCGGCAGGTGCGGATATTATTGATTTCGGTATGGGAAATCCTGACCTTACACCGCCTCAGCATGTCATGGACAAGCTAACCGAAACCCTGAAAAATCCCAAGGTTCACCGCTATTCCGCATCACGTGGAATTCCTGGGTTACGTAAGGCGTTGTGTGGTTATTACGAACGGCGTTTCAATGTGGATATTGATCCTGAAACGGAAAGCATCGTAACACTTGGCTCAAAAGAAGGGCTGGC
Source organism: Emcibacter sp. (assembly GCA_023142175.1). The sequence continues at coordinate 3,434 of JAGLJX010000015.1, read as the reverse complement.
TAATCTTGCTCAGGCAATTACCGCGCCGGGTGATGTTATTTTGGTGCCTAATCCCAGTTATCCGATTCATCATTTTGGTTTTATCATTGCCGGGGCGACCATTCGCCATATCCCCACAGGTGACGGCAATGATTTTATGGAGGGACTGGAGCATGCCGTAAAGCATTCCATCCCGAAACCATTAGCTATTGTGATTAACTATCCGTCAAACCCGACGGCAGAGGTCGTTACTCTGGATTTTTATGAAAAGATCGTAGCTTTTGCCCGCAAGCATCAAATTTACATCTTGTCTGATCTGGCCTATGCCGAAATTTATTTTGATGGCAATCCGCCGCCCTCCATTCTACAGGTAGAGGGGGCAAAGGATGTCGCCGTTGAGTTTACATCGCTCAGCAAGACCTATTCCATGGCCGGATGGCGCATGGGGTTTGCGGTGGGCAACAAAGACCTGATTGCGGCGCTGACCCGTATGAAATCCTATGTGGATTACGGGGCCTTCACCCCTGTGCAGGTGGCGGCAACGGCGGCATTTAATGGCCCGCAGGATTATATTGAATATGCGCGAGGTGTTTATAAATCCCGCCGTGATGTGCTGATTAAGGGGTTAGCAGAAGCGGGGTGGGATGTGCCATCTCCGGCGGCGACCATGTTTGCCTGGACCAGAATTCCTGAAATTTGGCGCGACCTTGGTTCTATGGAATTCACCAAACAGTTGCTGAAACATGCCCATGTGGCGGTATCTCCAGGCGAAGGCTTTGGTGAGTACGGTGAAGGGTTCGTGCGTATCGCGCTTGTGGAAAACGAGCAGCGCATACGTCAGGCCATTCGCAATATCAAGAAATTCATGGCCGATAGTCCTGAAATAATAGAAAATCTTAAAAACGGAGCGAAAGAGTGAAAGAACCTCTTAAAATAGCCATTGCCGGTCTTGGAACCGTTGGTGTAGGTGTCATTAAAATACTGGAAGAACACAGCAGCATGATTGCGGCCCGTACCGGTCGTCCCATTGAAATTGTAGCCGTTTCCGCCAGCAATCGAAGCCGGGACCGGGGCATTGATATTTCGGGCTATGACTGGACCGATAATGCATTGGACTTTGCCGCCCGTGATGATGTTGAAATTGTGGTCGAGCTTATCGGCGGCTCCGATGGTATCGCGGCGGCATTGGCGCAACAGACTTTATCCAGCGGCAAATCTTTTGTCACCGCCAACAAAGCCCTTATTGCCCATCATGGCGCAGAACTGGCCCAAAATGCAGAGGATAATGATGTAGGCTTGCGTTTTGAAGGCGCTGTTGCTGGTGGTATTCCGATCCTTAAATCTATCGGCGAGGGGTTAGCCGCCAATAAATTGACCAAAGTTTACGGCATCCTAAATGGTACGACAAATTATATGCTGACTCAGATGGAAGCTACGGGCAAGGATTATAGCGAAATTTTGGAAGAGACCAAACTTCTCGGTTATCTGGAGGCCGATCCGTCCCTTGATCTGGATGGTATTGATGCGGGTCATAAACTGGCGATTCTGAGCAGTGTTGCCTTTGGCGTAAAAACTGACTTTGACAATGTCTATATGGAAGGCATCCGCCGGATCAAGCTGGTGGATATTGAATATGCCCGCGAATTAGGCTATCGGATCAAGCTGCTTGGTATTTCAAGCCTTTCGGGTGCTGGGCTGGAACAGCGGGTTCATCCCTGCTTAGTGCCAAAATCGGCCCCTATTGCTATCGTGGATAACGGTTTTAATGCCGTTGTGGTCGATGGTGACTATATTGACCGGACCTTCTATGAAGGACGCGGCGCGGGTGAAGGCCCAACGGCATCGGCTGTGGTCGCCGATATTATAGATATCGCCCGTGGTCACAATGGTCCGGCATTTTTCATGCCCATAAATGAAATGCAGGAAACCAGCCCCATCAGCATCTTGGACCGTGTCGGCCCCTATTACATCCGGCTTCATGTGGAAGAACAGCCGGGGGTGGTCGCGGATATTACCGCCGCGCTCAGGGATGAGGATGTCTCCCTGCATATCATGTTGCAAAAGGGTGCGGAGCAGGACGGAACGGTTTATGTTATTATAGTAACGCACGAGACCCGTGAAAAATGTGTGATGAATGCCCTTGATCAAATTGATAGTTTATCGTCAGTTATCGATAAACCACTGGCAATCCGTATTGAGAATTTGTAAAAGAAATTGTAAAGCAAGTTTTTGTTATTTTTAAACTAAGGAAAAACATATATGTCCTTTGAATCAAATATGGACCGACTTTTGGTATTGGATCTCGTTCGGGTAACGGAGGCCGCTGCGGTTTCTGCTGCGAAACTGGTTGGCCGGGGTGATGAAAAAAAAGCGGATGCCGCCGCCGTGGATGCCATGCGCGAAGCCCTCAATAAAATGGATATTAAGGGCCGCGTTGTGATCGGGGAGGGCGAGCGGGACGAAGCACCCATGCTGTTCATCGGCGAAGAGGTTGGTACAGGCAAAGGACCAAGGGTTGATATTGCTCTCGATCCTTTGGAAGGAACCACCATTGCCGCTAAAGCTATGCAGAATTCTTTGGCCGTGATTGCCATTTCAGAGGAAGACCATCTGTTGAATGCACCGGATGTGTATATGGACAAGGTAGCCGTTGGCCCCGGTTACGAAGAAGGGGTTGTTGATCTGGACAGAACACCAACTGAAAATATCAAGGCGGTGGCTAAAGCCAAAGGCTGTACGGTCAGCGATATTCTGGTCTGCGTTCTGGATCGTCCGCGTCATGCGGATGTTATTCGTGAAATTCGCGAAAGTGGCGCCCGGGTCAAGTTGATCGGGGATGGTGATGTGGCTGGCATCATTGACACAACAAATCCTGATACCAGTGTTGATATATACATGGGGTCTGGCGGCGCACCTGAAGGTGTTCTGGCGGCGGCAGCACTGCGCTGCATAGGCGGTCAGATGCAGGGCCGGCTTACTTTTCGCAATGATGATGAACGCGCACGGGCCCGCAAATGGGGAATCACAGATCTTAACCGTAAATATTCTACCGAGGATATGGCCAGCGGCGATGTTATTTTCGCCGCAACCGGCGTGACCGATGGTTATTTGCTGCGCGGGGTTCATCAAACACTGAATGGCAAGGGCTATTCAACGGAATCCGTTGTCATGCGCTCCAAAACAGGCACAGTTCGCTGGGTCAGGGCCGAACATAATCGTCATGCCGATGATTGATAGCCTGCCGAGGCAAGACTTTCTTCTTGGTGTGGAAAAATCAGTCAACGGGCGGGCATGGATTGAACGGCCCGCGGAATACCGTATCATTCAGGCCATTGCCCAGCAGCATGGCTTGCCGGAAATTGTTGCCCGTGTTGTGGTTGGGCGCGGTGTTGATCTGGAAAACTCTGAAACTTTCCTAAAGCCTAGGTTACGGGCAGAATTGCCTGATCCGTCCC
>JAGLJX010000149.1 GCA_023142175.1 Emcibacter sp. | reverse complement strand
GCAACCACTTCGATATCGCAGGGGCGATAGCCACCCACTTCCCAATGCATCAGTCCGGGAACTCGCTTGGCTTCGCCAACTTTTTCCGGCGTATTAAAATACAAGCCCTGAATTAGGGAGCTGGCACAGTTACCAATACCAGCGATTGCTATTTTGATTTTTGACATATCTTAAACCTTATAATTTGTTCTTCGTGAAGAATATTAAGCAAACAAAGGGAAGAGAACAGCGTTCCTTCCCGAAAATTTCGAATTTATGACACACATATATCATAAAAATTTAACAGAACAAGCATTTAACAGTTACATGGAACCTGTCTTTGCGTTATAGCTTCTGGCCATAAATGATAAAAAGAGAGAGTTTCGGCATGGCAGGCCCCTACAAAAGATTTGTAAAACCCACATTGTCAGTGATATTATCAATGGCATTGGCTCTATTAATTACCGCATGTTCGGACAAGGAAAAGGAACAAAAAGTGCATACTACAGAATCTGGTCTTAAATATGAAATACTGACTGAAGGAACAGGCGCAAGCCCCACAGCCGAAGACAGCGTCACCGTGCATTATGAAGGCACACTTATGGATGGCACTAAATTCGATAGCTCATATGACCGCGGCGAAACCATCACATTCCCTCTGAACCGGGTTATCAAAGGCTGGACCGAAGGCGTGCAGTTGATGAAAGAGGGCGCAAAATATAAATTCACAATCCCCTCAGATCTTGCTTATGGCGAGCAGGGCGGTGGCCCTATTCCGCCAAATTCCGATCTGATCTTTATCGTTGAATTATTCAAGGTTGAAGTTGACGAAGGTAAAGTGTTTCTTGAAGACAATATGAAAAAAACCGGCATCACGGTTACCGATAGCGGCTTGCAGTATGAAGTTCTGCAAGAAGGTGCAGGCAAAAGCCCCAGTGCCACGGACCGCGTGACCGTCCATTATGAGGGCACGTTGATTGACGGCACTAAATTCGACAGTTCCTATGATCGGGGCGAGCCGATAGATTTTGGTTTGAATCAGGTTATTCGCGGTTGGACAGAAGGTGTTCAATTGATGAAGGAAGGGTCGAAATACAAATTTTTCATCCCGTCCGAACTGGCTTACGGTGAGCAAGGATCACCAGGGGCTATCCCGCCTAATGCGGCGTTGATCTTCACGGTTGAACTGATCCGCGTAAATTAAGTTTTAAAAAAACGGCCCCTGATATATTCTGTATATCTCTGGGGCCGTTTTTTTTATTAGAGTTGACCGAGCATATGATCCGCACTGGATACATGGAATTCGCCGGGGCCTTCCACATTTAAGCTCGTCACCGTGCCATCCTCAACGATCATTGAAAAACGCTGTCCGCGCATACCCATGCCATAAGGTCTGCCATCCATTTCAAGGCCAAGTGCTTTGGAAAAATCACAGTTGCCATCGGCTAACATGCTGACCTTGCCACCCGCATTCTGGGACTTGCCCCAAGCACCCATGACAAAGGCATCATTGACCGCAATACAAACAATCTCATCAACGCCTTTTGCTGTAAAACTTGCGGCTTGCTCCACATAACCCGGCAGGTGCTTTGCGGAACAGGTCGGGGTGAAAGCCCCCGGCACAGAAAATAAAGCCACCTTGCGGCCGCCGAAAATATCTGCGGTTGTTCTGGGAACTGGCCCTTCTGCGGTCATTTCAACGAGGGTTACTTCCGGTAATTTATCGCCAACGGCTATGGTCATAATATATCTTTCTCTGGTTGTTTTGGTTTGGTTGCATAGAGCAATATAAAAGAAAGCACAAAAGGTACAAGCCTTTCAAGTATATCGCCGACAGAATTTGGTTGCAGGTAAAAATATATGGTCAGAGCCAGCCCCGTCACCATGGCGGGAAGAACTGCTTTCGGGTTCAGGCTTACGCCGGCGAGACGCAAAACCACCACCGGACCAAAGGCCGACCCCAATGCCCCCCAAGCAAACAGGACGCGGGAGAATATATCGGACGGCAGTAGAATTGCCACCGCCACGGACAGCGCACATAACAGGCTGATCACCAGTCGGGATACCCAAAGCCGGCTTTTACCCTCATCCGGCTCACCCATTATATCATGGGCAACGGCAGAAGCGCTGACCAGTAATTGACTGTCCGCCGTTGACATGATGGCGCTGAGAACGGCGGCAAGTAAGATGGCACCGAGTACCGTCGGCATCAGGTTATCGGTCATGATAAAAAACAATTGTTCCGGATCGGCAAGGGGCGCAGAGATCAGGACTTTGCCGCATAGCCCAAGCAGCACCATATTGCCCAGCACGATGAAGAACCAGAATATGGCTAGCTTCTGCGCTGTCTTGACCGCTTTTGCATCGCGGATTGACATGAAGCGGGTTAACAGATGGGGTTGACCGAAAGTGCCAAGGCCCATGGCGAGTATCCCAATGATAAAGCCCGCCGCCATCAGACCCGCATTGGGGCCGGTGAGAGACATCTGTTCGGGCGTTGATACCGCCTGCAGTCCCGCCCATAAGCCTGAAAATCCGCCAACTTCCATCAGCGCCAATCCGGGCAGGACAATGGCCGCCAATAGCATCAACATACCCTGCAATGTATCGGTCAGAGCCACGGCCCAGAAGCCACCAAGCAGAGTATATATCAAAACAATGCCGCCGCCGAGCATGATGCTGGTGGATACGGGCATATCAAATGTGGCGGCGAAGGCCTTGCCCGCCCCCATGAACTGGGTCGCTACATAAAAAGTAAAACAGAAAGTCACCACTGCGGCAGCAAGCAGGCGAATGTTTCTGCGAGTCTTTGCTGTGCCCTCAAGCGCGAGCAGGTCCGTGACCGTCACCAGATTCTTTTCTGCGGCTATTCTTTGCAGGCGCGGGGCCAGCCAAATCCATGAGGCACCATGACCCCAGATTAAGCCAAAGAAAATCCAGATGGCAGAAATCCCCATGGTGAAGGCCGCCGCGCTCAGGCTAAGTATTGTCCATGCGGAGGCGGAACTTGCCGCGTAGCTGATCGAGGCGACAAATGGCCCGAGTGTGCGCCCGCCGATGAAAAAATCCGCATTATTATGGGTCCGTTTTTGCGCCCACAGGCCGATCAGGATCAAGATGACTTTATAGGTGATCAGAACGATCAGAACCGTTATCTCTTTTGACATATTTTTCTGTTTTTTTTCCGTGTTATTACTAGGCAATCATATATGCAAGCAGAAATTTTCACCAGTAGCATACAAAAAATTTGACTGTTTAGGAAAATAATATAGCGGTAATTGAATGAAACACTTGATATCCTTGTGTTTATGGGAATAGTATGAACGTTAGTTTTAATATAATAAAAATCTTCGGGAGTGATCATGAATAAATACACCACAATTTCGTCTATAATCGCACTTACCACCGCATTATCGGCGACCAGCTATACGGCCTTCGCAGCAGATGAAGACTTTGTCATTGAAGATATTGTTGTTACGGCGACAAAAAGATCTGAGCGTATGAAAGATGTTCCGATCTCTATGTCAGCTTTGGGATCAGAGCAGATTGACCAGACCGGCGTGCGCGACTTGAAATCAATTGCGGAATATATTCCAAACCTGCAAATCAGCCAGTCCAATGACTTTCGCTCAACCGTGACCATTCGCGGTGTTGGCGCGCAAAGCCGGAACATTGGTTTTGATGCCCGTGTGGGTGTTTATGTGGACGGTGTTTATATGGGGCAGTCCCCATCACTTAACCAAGAACTGCTTGATCTGGAACGTGTTGAAGTTCTTCGTGGCCCACAGGGGACTTTGTTTGGTAAAAATACCGTGGCGGGTGCTATCAATCTGGTGAGCAAAAAACCAAATGAAGAATTCGCCGGACAGGTTACCGCAGATGTGGGTAATCTGGGTTATACGGAATTTAAAGCTAGTGTGAATATTCCGATTTCCGATAAGGTATTCACTAAATTCACTATCGCTAAAGCAGACCGTGATGGTTATGTGAAGAATATTGTCACGGGCAATAATTTGATGGAAGTTGATAGTTTGGCTTACCGTGCGCAACTCCGCATTCAGGCCAGTGACCAGTTTGAGATCAACGCCTCGTTTGACGGCTTGAATAGTGATGCTTTGATTCTGGTGGGTAAACCACTGACAGATACCTTCAATTTATTCCCCAATCAGACCGCACCGAACGATCGGGAAGTGGCTTTTGATCTAGACCCAGATGATAAAAGAGACGTTTATGGCGGCCATCTGGATCTAAATTATGAACTGGATAGTGGCTTCACTATTAAGTCCATAACCGGATATCGCAATACTGATGCGGTTTATACTAACCAGACCGACTATTCCCCACTGGATATTGTGACCATTAGATTCGCCGATAAATATAAGCAATTCACCGAAGAACTTCAGTTCATCTCACCCGATGATGAGAAATTCACCTATATGGTTGGGCTCTATTATTATGATCAGGAAGCTGAAACCCAGCGTGATGCCAATATTGGTACGGATTTCTTCGAGGGTTTCTTCCAAGTGTTTGGTGTGCCAGTGGCAGCGAATGAGGTTATTCGTCAGACATTAGGTTTTGGTGTACCAGGCGTTGATAAAACAACCAATTTTGGTATCGTAAACACAAAAAGTTATGCGGCTTATTTCAATGGAATGTATAAGGTTACCGATAGATTTAAAATTGGTTTCGGTATGCGTTATTCCATCGAAGATAAAGACGTTAACTGGACAGCAGACGGTCGCTTCTCAGGTCATCCATTGCTTATTCCAGATTCATTATCAGGTCTGCCTGATTTGGTAAATCCTGAAAATGCCGGCAATACTATTGGTACTACAATTAGCGTAGAATCTATTGCAGCGGTGAATTTCTTCTCTCCTGCGGCCGCGGCACAGCTTGCCCCCTTCATCAGTTTGAATAACCTTGCTTTTAATACTGGTACAACGGGTCCTGATCCATTGAACCCACAACCGCTGATCAATGACAGGCAGGATAAATTCTTCGCGCCGTCTATTAACCTGATGTATGCGGTGACTGATGACGTGAATATTTATGCCAAATATTCATCGGGTTATAAGAGTGGTGGCTTTAACCTTGATTTCATTAACGCAGATGAGTTGATTGCCAATGCTGGGCTTGAATTTGATAAAGAAACTGTAGATAGTTTCGAGGTCGGCTTTAAAGGCAGCTTCATGGATAATCGGATTAAGTTGAATATGGCTGGATTTATATCCAACTATGACGACTATCAGGTTAACCAGTTTGTTGACCTTGGCGGCGGCCGGACATCTATCCGTATTACCAATGCGGCGAAAGTCAGTACTAAGGGTATCGAAGTTGAAGCGACGTGGCATGCTACGGATGAATTGTCTTTCAATGGGTCGCTAGGTGTTCTTGATGCTACCTTTGATGAATTCCTTGAAGGAGGCGCTGGAGGGTCGGATGTTTCTGGAAACCGTCTGCCGAATGCGACAACATCAAATGCATCTTTCAGTGCGCAATATTATCATGAACTTGAAGATTTCGATTCAACCTTGTTGATGCGTGTCGACCTAACCTATAGAAGCGGATTTTACACAACAGTGAATAACGATACTGTTGCTGATCTTAATCCAATATCGCCCTTCTTTGGTGCGGTTCAAACACCGTTCGATTACATTGAATCAATGACAATGATCAATGCGCGGGTTGGACTGATTTCCAATAGTGCAGGTTGGGAAGTTTATCTTTGGGGTAAGAACCTTACTGATCAGCGGAAATATGTTGATGATCTGCGGGACTTCTTTGGTACTATCGCTCGGTTCCCGAACCTGCCACGGACTTATGGGGTTGAGGCAGTGTTCAACTTCTAAAATTTATCTTCAGTTATTAATAAAGGGAAGCCATTGTGCTTCCCTTTTTTTATCGCTGATGGACAGTAACCTTAGCCTCATTGGCCCCGCCATTTTTGAGTAACAAGGTCAGGGTCAAATTTTGTCCTGCCAGTGAGTGTTTCTTGTTATAGGAAACTTCAAACCTGCCTTTGCCCGTTGAAGTGGCCCGCCCGAACAAGATGCCGTCCGGCCCTTCGACAATGATATCCTCGACTTGGGTATAACTTTCCGGCAAGTGGATTGTCAGTATATCTGGCTGTTTTTTATCAGAGGCGGCTAAAATATCCTTGCCGGGTATTTTGGCAGGAACCAGATCACGATAGCGATTAAGTTGAGCCTTCTGAAAGCGGGATATTTTAATGTTCTTTAGGGAAGAAACCTCAAGACGGTAGCTTCCCTCCTGTGGAATACAGACATCTGCGCAGATTAAATATTGCAAGTCTAGGGCAAGGGATACCGGCTCGCCAGAATCGGTAATTTTCACCTCTATGGGCAGGGTTATCTCATCATGATAAATAAAAGTATCCATGTTGAAGATATGATATAGCTCCGGCTTGGGCCATTTAACCGTAATGGTATTGACGTTACGTTTTTCTTTCCATGACCAGTGCGGCGGCAATCCGGCATCTCCCGGTGTGCGCCAATAGGTCTTCCAGCCATCTTTAAGCGATAGCTGCCAGCCCAGATGGAGTATCTTTTTTTCTGTGTCATAACCGCCAACAAACAAGCGTGACTTGGTATATTGATCAATGGTCCATCTGGATGATAAATTTTCCGCAAGTGCCGTCTGTGGAAAAATAACGGGATATATCAGGCCGGCAACGGCTATGGAAAAAGGTATACTTCTCATCATGCTCATTTTGTTTCTGTTTATTCCAAGACTATTATTATATAGTTCATATATGGGTATCATAATCAATATTATGTGAAAATTATGTCAATATATATTCAGGTCGTAAATTTAAATGATTAAAGCAACCTATCTTGACGGACAGTTATTACTTGCCATGCCGAGCATGACTGACCCGCGTTTTGACCGCAGTGTCATCTATATGTGTAGCCATAGCGAAGAAGGGGCTATGGGGATAGTGATTAATTCCCATGCGGTAAATATCGACTTCCCCAACCTGCTGGATCAACTGGATGTTACTTATGATTCTGAACAGCTTTTTCTCCTTGAAAAAGAAGATGAGGAAATTACCCTTCATGCCGGAGGCCCGGTTGAGGTCGGTCGCGGGTTTGTCCTGCATACCGCAGATTATGTTCAGAAATCAACTATGGTCATTTCGGAAACCATCGCCTTGACCGCAACGGTTGATATTTTATCTGCCATAGCGCAGGGAACGGGGCCTGCCAATTATATTGTGGCACTTGGTTATACCGGATGGGGCGGGGGTCAGCTTGAGGAAGAGATAAACCGTAACAGCTGGCTTAATATTGAAGCAGATGAAGAATTGCTCTTTCGAACCGATCTGGATTTGAAATGGGCCCGCGCGATGGCAAAGCTCGGCGTTAACATAACCATGCTATCAACCTATGCGGGGAATGCATAGCTGCATTGAGTATTTAGCCACTGGTCGTGTAACTACCAACCCCCTATATTCACCTTAGATGTTTAAGACATCTTTGATTGAAAATTCTCCCCGAATTTCTCAATCTGCTGTGTTCCCTTCCCTCCTATTGTGGAGCATGGCTGTTTCATATTTTCCCTAGATATGAAGCCTCCCTATATTTTGTAACTTGCCGGGTTTTTTAACCCGGCATTTTTTTTGGATAACCTCTTTCTTAAAGTGATCAACCGGCCTCTTACCTAGGCCATACAAGTAACATCCGGCTGCTTAATCATCTAATGTAAGTGCGGCCATTTCCTATGGTATTGGGTTGTGTTAAAAATAGTTTATTTATGTTATGGTTGCAGAAGGGGAATTTATTTTTTGGAGAAATAAAATGATACCTTGGGAAATAGAGGGCGAGGAATTTGGCAATTGTAATTGTGATTATGGTTGCCCCTGTCAGTTTAACGCTCTACCTACGCACGGTAGTTGTGAAGCTGTTGTAGGTATTCAAATTAATAAGGGGCATTTTGGGGATGTAAATTTAGATGGGTTACGGGCGGCTATGGTTGTATGGTGGCCCGGTCCGGTTCATGAGGGTAATGGGAAGATGCAAGTCATTGTTGATGAGCAGGCCAGTGACGCGCAGCGTGATGCTATCGTGAAAATCATTCATGGTGAAGAAACCGAGCCTATGTCTACGGTTTGGTTCGTTTATTCAGCCATGTGTCCGACCAAGCTCCCGACCCTTTCCAAAGCCATAACATTGGAAATTAATATAGAGGAGAGAGTGGGCAAGATAATGGTGCCGGATGTTTTTAAAACCGTAGGGGAGCCTATTCGTAATCCTGTCACGGGAGAGACCCATCGCGCCCGCATCGATCTGCCCAATGGGTTTGAATATGACATTGCCGAAATGGGAAGCGCCAGCACCGAGGCCATCGGCGCTATCAAGTTAAGCCTTAAAGACAGTTATGGTCAATTTAATAAATATCACCTCAGCAATGACGGCCCTGTTAGAAGGGCTGCATGAGTGTAACTCTGGAAGGACTGCTTCGTCAGGACCGCATAATAGTCATTGCCGGGCTTTCCATTGTTATCTTGCTGGCGACCCTATACACGCTGTTTGGTGTTGGTATGCAAATGTCAGCCATCGAAATGACGGGCAGCATGAATAAGTCGATGATGATGATGCCTGCCCTATGGACGCCGGGCTATTTCAGTCTGGTATTTCTCATGTGGTGGGTGATGATGATTGCCATGATGGTCCCTAGTGCTTCGCCGACAATTCTGCTGTATGCGGCATTGAACAGGCAAATGAAGCCAGCGAAAGACGTTATGCTTAAAGCGGGACTTTTCTTGGCGGGTTATCTGTCAGCTTGGGCATTCTTCAGCTTTCTTGCTACATTATTGCAATGGTTGCTGGAGTTTCGCGCTCTGGCTTCACCAATGACCATGATGGTTACCAGCACATATCTCGGAGCAGGTATTTTACTGGCGGCGGGGATATATCAATTCACACCGCTCAAGCGTGCTTGTCTTAATCATTGCCGGGAGCCAGTACGGTTTCTTACAGAACGGCGGCGGCCGGGTCGCAGGGGTGCGTTTCTTATGGGGTTGGAGCATGGTGGTTTCTGTCTCGGTTGTTGCTGGTTCTTAATGGCCTTGTTATTTTTCGGCGGTATTATGAATCTATATTGGATTGGCGGCCTGGCACTTTTTGTATTGTTTGAAAAACTTGTGCCAAACGGTCATTGGGTGGGATATGCAGGCGGTCTTGCTTTAATTGTTACGGGGGGGAATATGTTGAGACTAGCTATGTAATTTTATTCTAATTTACTTGCTCCGGTTGAACTTTCTGTATAGTATTTCACGCTGATGTTATAGCTTTATAGTGCGGACATAGTTACTTATGCTTACAAAATATAGCCATCCTCCTGAAATGCCGAAAATTGTTATCGATGATGACGGCATCTTGAATGTACATTTTGGCACTATTATGGTGACTGTAGAACATGTTGTTTACAGGGCAGATATTCAGCGGAAATTAGCGCCGGGGAGAAAATTACCTGTTATGGTCGTAGGAGAGGCAGCGGTCAGCGTTCGGGTTAAGATCGCTGAAATGTGCCGTTCGAAATGGGTTGCGGATGTTACATCTGCCATGGCCGTTGTTAGCCCAACTAAGGTCGGGCGGGTGTTGGGTAATATCTTTATGAGTATTCATAAAAACCCCTACCCCACCAAGCTATTCGATAACGAAGAAGATGCACTGGCGTGGTTGCGGCAGTATCTGAAGCCGGATCAAGGGAAATAATGCCGTGTCCGGTTGGCAATGGCGACCAGTGACAGCATGACAGGAACCTCAACCAATACCCCTACAACGGT
>JAGLJX010000148.1 GCA_023142175.1 Emcibacter sp. | reverse complement strand
CTTGTAAAGACTGTATTTGATGCTAAAACGGGCGAGTTACTGGGTGCTCACATGGTGGGTGCTGAAGTAACGGAAATGATACAGGGCTATACCGTTGCCCGCACGCTGGAAACCACAGAAGCGGAATTGATGCATACGGTATTTCCCCATCCGACGCTGTCAGAAATGATGCATGAAAGCGTATTGGATGCATATGGCAAGGCATTACATTTTTAGATGACCAAATTTAAACGCAAACCGGACTGGATAAGGGTTAAAGCACCCGTATCCAAAGGCTATCAGGAAACCTTCAAAATGATGCGCGACCTGAACCTCAACACGGTGTGTGAGGAGGCGGCTTGCCCCAATATCGGAGAATGTTGGCAGAAGAAACACGCGACTGTCATGATATTGGGCGATACCTGTACGCGGGCGTGCCATTTTTGCAATATCAAAACCGGAAAAGGCAACCCAGTTGACCCAATGGAGCCGGATAATGTGGCGATCGCCGCAGGCAAGATGGGTCTGAATCATATTGTGATAACATCCGTTGACCGTGATGATCTGGAAGACGGCGGCGCGGATCAATTCGTTCAGGTTATCCAAAAGCTGCGCGAACATGCGCCCAATACCACTATTGAAATTCTGACCCCCGATTTCCGTAATAAACCGGGCGCGTTGGAAAAGGTTGTTGCCGCCAAGCCGGATGTGTTTAATCATAATCTGGAAACCGTACCACGGCTCTATAACCATATCCGGCCAGGTGCGCGTTATTTCCATTCCCTGCGTCTGCTGGATCGGGTGAAACAGATCGACCCGACTATATTCACCAAATCCGGCATTATGGTTGGTCTGGGCGAAAGCACGGACGAGGTCGGCCAAGTGATGAACGATATGCGCTCCGCCGATATCGACTTCATTACCATCGGGCAGTACCTTCAACCCACAAGAAAACATGTGGAAGTGGCCGATTTCATCACGCCGGAACAGTTTGATAAATACGCAGTAAAGGCCAAATCAAAAGGCTTTCTGCATGTGGCATCATCGCCGCTGACCCGATCATCATTCCATGCGGGCGAGGATTTCGACCAACTGAAAGCCGCCCGTGCTGAAAAACTGGCGAAACAGCAAGCCAAAATGGATGCGCCCATAGATATTGCGGAAATGGCAAAATTAAATCCTTTGAACGAGGATTAAATGCCTAAATTCACTGAAGCAAGAGATTTCCCCTATAGCAAAGACCAGATGTATAAAATGGTCGCCGATGTTGATGCTTATGCCGATTTTCTACCGTGGTGTCAGGGGGTTAGGGTCTATAAACGCACCGATGACGGTCTGTATGCCGACCTGATCATCGGCTTTAAAATGTTCCGCGAACGGTTCACATCCCACGTTACCTTCACGGACGACCGCATAGAGGTGGAATATATCAAGGGCCCCCTAAAATACCTCCACAACCACTGGCAGTTCACGACAAAAGAAGACGGCGGTTGCCGCGTTGATTTTCTGGTGGATTTTGAGTTCAGAAACAAGATTTTTGAGAAGATGATCGGCGGTTTCTTCACCGAAGCCGTCGCCCATATGATTCATGCCTTTGAAGGTCGGGCGAATGAGTTGTATGGGGGGTAACTGTTTTACTAAACTTTGTTATTACTACTCCTTTTCGTCATTCCTGCTCCTTTTCGTCATTCCTGCGAAGGCAGGAATCCACTTGTCCGTAATCGAGTTGTATCAAACATGGACCCTGAACTAAATTCAGGGTGACTTGTGAGGGGTATTTTCCCTAAAATAACCCCTGTATCACCCCGTCCTCATCGACCTCAATCTTATTGGCGGCGGGGGTTCGGGGGAGGCCGGGCATGGTCATTATGTCACCGCAAACCACCAGCAGGAATTCCGCCCCGTTGGACAGCCGTACCTCACGGATCGGTACCACATGGTTTTTGGGGATGCCTTTCAGGTTGGGGTCGGTTGAGAAGCTATATTGAGTTTTCGCCATACAGATGGGGTAATGGCCAAGGCCCTGCTTTTGATATTGCTTGATCTGGTCACGGATTTTCTGATCGGCAACAACTTCATCTGCGCCATATATTTCTTCGGCGATGATCTGGATTTTAGTCCAGAGTGAAATATCGTCATTATACAGCGTCTGGAATGTGCTGCCATTGCCATCAACCATTTCTGCCACATGGCGGGCCAGTTCGGTGGTGCCGTCACCACCATCGGCCCAATGGGTTGCCTCGATGGCTTTAATGCCCATTTCTGCGCATCCATCCACCACGCACTGAACCTCTGCGTCGCTATCGGTGGGGAAGCGGTTTATAGCAACCACTTCTTTAACGCCGAATTTGGCGAGATTTTCCACATGGCGTTTCAGATTAGCCAGTCCTTTTTTTACAGCCGAGACATTCTCTTCGCCTAAGTCTTCTTTTTTCACGCCGCCATGCATTTTGAGGGCGCGGATTGTAGCAACCAGAACCGCCGCATCGGGTGTCAGCCCCGCTTTACGGCATTTAATATTGAAGAATTTCTCAGCCCCAAGGTCTGCGCCGAACCCTGCTTCGGTAACCACATAATCAGCCATTTTCAGGGCGGCTTTTGTAGCAATGACCGTATTGCAACCATGGGCGATGTTGGCGAACGGGCCGCCGTGGATAAAGGCCGGATTATGCTCCAAAGTCTGAACTATATTCGGCATCATGGCATCTTTGAGCAACGTCACCATGGGGCCATCGGCCAGCACTTCATTGGCGTAAACTGGCTTACGGTCTTTGGTGAAGCCGACCAGTATTTTTGCCAGTCTGCGCCTTAAGTCTTTTAAATCAGTGGCGAGACAGAAGCAGGCCATGACCTCTGATGCGGGCGTTATGTCAAAGCCGCCTTCACGGGGATAGCCATTTGGCACACCGCCTTGCGATGTGGTAATCTGACGCAGGGAACGGTCATTCATGTCCATCACCCGCCGCCATGTGATCCGTCTTGTATCTAGGCCGGAGGTATTTTCCCAATAGACATGATTGTCGATCAATGCCGCCAGCAGATTATTGGCGGAGCTTATGGCGTGAAAATCGCCGGTAAAGTGAAGGTTAATATCCTCCATAGGGATCACTTGGGCTTTGCCACCACCGGCGGCCCCGCCCTTCATACCAAAGCAGGGGCCAAGTGAGGGTTCGCGAATACAGATCATAGCTTTTTTGCCGATCTTGTTAAGCCCATCACCAAGGCCGACGGTTGTGGTGGTTTTACCTTCTCCTGCGGGGGTGGGGGTTATGGCGGTTACCAGTATCAGCTTGCCGTCCGGCTTATCCCTAAGGCTGTCGATATAGTCAAGGCTCACCTTTGCCTTGTCATTACCGTAGCGGGTAAGAGCAGAGGCAGGGATATTTATTTTTTCTGCGATTTCCTCGATGGGTTTTGCGGTTGCTGATCGTGCGATTTCAATATCGCTTAGATATGAATTTGGTGCCATTCGTGGGTCTGCCTTTTTATTTTGTATAGTCGTTGATCTTACCTCACTCTTTAATAGCTGAATAGTCACAAAGTTGTAATACCGAACGAACTTGTAGATTTTATTGTGTTTTAAGATAGTTGAAAGTTGGCAAAATAAAATATATTTTAGAATAATCAGGTTCCTAATGAAAGCAGCCCCTCCATGTCCCAAAATAACAATCTGGCAAATGAATTAGCCAAATTCTGTTTAAGCGATGATGAGAAAGGATTTTTTCTTGAAAATGGCTTTGTTATCCTGCGAAATATTTTGGGCGAGGAAGAGAGACTTCTGTTAATCAAAGAAATGGATCGGTTGGCTGATGAAGGTCAGGATGCCAAGGACGCTGCCGAAGATTTTTGCTATGGTAAGGGACATAAAAGCGGTGAGGATGTTTTGCGCCGTATCGATTATATCATTGATAAGAGCGAGGCCTGTAAGGTGCTATTAGCGCATCCCTATATTCTGCGTTCCGTTGAAAAACTTATGGGGAAAGACTTCATCCCCACTTGGGATGCGAGCGTGTTTAAATTACCGGGTGAAGGGATAGTTGTTCCCTGGCACCGGGATTCCCGAAATCACTGCGCGGGCGAAACCCCTATTTTTAACGTGGATTTTTATCTTGATGATGCGGATGAAGACACCTGTATCTGGGGTATTCCAAAAAGCCATAAATGGAGCGAAGAAAAGGCTAGTCCTTACTACAAAAGTGAAGATTTTTCTTTTGAAAAGGCCGTTCCCATTCCGGTTAAAGCGGGAGATGTGATATTTCATAACATCAATGTGCTTCATGGTTCGCCGGCTAATAAATCTGACAAGATGCGCAGGGTCGTTTATTACGAGTTTCGCACCGCATCGGTAGAGACCGCTAAAGGTCCGCACAGGCCCGATTATATTCCCCTCAAGCAGGAACAATTGCTGGCTTGTATTGAGCAACGCAATAAGGCCGCCTATTGCATTGGTGAAGAGCCTTTTGATTATACCCCACCCGCACCATATGACACGGTGAAAGCTGTGCGTGATGGTGGTATGCCGACCTATCGGTTTGTGCATAAGGAATATTATAGAGAAGATGAGCTAAAGAGGATTGAAGCTAGCTAGAAATAATAGCTCCTAGTAAACCACCATATAATTTCCGTCAGAAGCTGTCATAATGAGCGTTAAATGCCTAATGTAAGTGACCGTCCGCCAAGTCATTCTCCATGACAATTTCAACAGCCATTCTCATCATCTCTTTGTCAAATTTATGTTTTTCACCCTGTAGAATACTTACGACCGTATTTTTTGACAAAGTATCTCGATATGTTCTTTTTGATATCAGGCTGGATACCACGTCCGTTAGCCCGACCACTTGCCCTTCGATTGATATTTCATCCTGAGTAAGTCCCTTAGGATACCCAGAGCCATCTATGCGCTCATGATGCTCTCCCACGCCCCTAACGACTTCTTCTGGAAAGCCAACGTCAGACAGAAGTTCCGCACCAACAGTCACGTGGGTTTGGACCAGTTGATATTCTTCCTTGGACAATCTGGTTGGTTTGCTGAGAATAGTCTTTGGGATACTCTGCTTGCCAATATCATGCAGGTTAGCGGCAAGCTTAATGATTTTGCACTGAGTAGAGCTTAACCCCATGCGTTTTGCCAGCAAGAGGGCAATATAGGCGCTGTTGTTATTGTGATGAGCATTATAAGGGTCGTTCAACTCAATCATATCAATAATAAGTTTTTTATGATTGAGCAGATGTAGCCATATATCGCTAAGATTTTCATTATTCATATTATGTACCTCGAGACTGATTGTTCCTATTATGCCTGCGAAAGATAACTCAAGGAAAGAGGGGCTATTATACTACAAATCTAGCAAATTACCTAAATTCAAAAATACTTAACAAAAACATCTGTAAACCAAAATAATTATGGTCCATTTGCATAATATAACCTAGGGCGCATATATTTAAAGAATTAGGGGTTTTACCTAATTTTAAGGCGGCTATGCAGTTGATAAGATAAGCGGCGGAACAGGGGGGGATTTACTATAGGCATAAAAAAACACGGACTTTAAATCTAGTCCGTGTTTTAAATAACTTTAAAGCAAGCTTAATTTAAGAAGCTACTTTCAAGTTGCAAGCAGATAGCTTACCTTTTTGTTCTTCAACTTCGAATTCAACCTTTTGGCCTTCATCTAAGCCTGAAAGGCCTGAGCGTTCTACGGAAGTAATGTGAACGAACACATCGTTGCCGCCATCTTCAGGCTCTATGAAACCAAAACCTTTATTTGAGTTAAACCATTTTACTGTACCGGTTACCATTTAATTTCTCCTAGTGTAAATATCTATATTATATTCAATCGCAATATTGTGATCGAATTTGTCGGCTTGATAATGACTTACGTCTATCGCCATCAACTGAACCGAATTACTTGGAAAGAGAAGTGGAGTGTTGGTAAATTTATTAATCAAACGTGTATGCCATAAATACTACTTTAACCATCAGGTCAATGTAATTCGCTATTATCTGGTATAATTAGCTGTCCGCCAAAATTGCCTATATAGTCATTACAGGTCTATTTGCAGGTCTATTTACAGGTTTTTCGTTAGTGTTTTCAGAGGGTTGATCAATAAACTAACATTTTGTTTTGCCGGGTAGTGCAAGATTATCTTTGGTGGTCTATACGGCCTTAATAAACCTAAAATCTCTTAACCTAAGGCTCTGCATAAGGTAGCGAATTACCTTACCTTTAAAACATCCATAAATCATATGTGTAATTGCTTCTATTTGGTGCGATTTATCGAATAAAAGGTTAGATTCTATCATGATGATGAAGGGCGCTTCCGATCCAAAGCGGAAATTTTCTGCTGTAACTGGAGTACTTATGGAGGTGCCGATTTCGTTTGTAATTGTTGCTTTTGTCAACCGAACCGAATACTAGTTTGCTTAGTTAACTCTGGAGATTATATTTAATGACATCAATTTTATATTATATCCATGATCCGATGTGCAGTTGGTGTTATGGATTTACACCTACTTGGAACAAGATACAGGAAAATCTACCTTCGACAATTAAAGTTGAATATGTGGTAGGGGGCCTGGCGCCTGATAGTAGCTTACCAATGTCCCAAGAAACACAGCTAATGATCAAAGGCGCTTGGCAAAGAATTCAAGACATGCTCGGCACAGAGTTTAATTTCGAATTTTGGGAAAAAAACACACCGCAAAGGTCAACATACCCTGCATGTAGGGCCGTTCTTGCTGCCCGATTACAGAAATTTGAGAAAGAAATGATAACGGCTATTCAGCAAGGTTATTATCTTCGGGCGTTAAACCCGTCTGATGACAATATCTTGATCCAACTGGCCACTGAACTTAAAAATGAGTTGATCGAACAAGAAATAGATGTTGATCAATTTACTTTGGAATTAAACTCTAAAGAAGTAGAACAAGAATTAATAAGTCAAATTTCATTGTCGAGAAGGCTTGCACAAAGAGGTTTTCCATCCTTGGTACTTGGGCATAATAACTCCATCCATTTTTTGGAACATGATTACCAAGACTATAATGCAACACTTTCTAGAATAGACGCACTTCTCAATATATAAGTCGATTATTATTAGGATAACCCGGGTGTTTTGAATATGTTTTGGCTGTTAGCTAACCTTTGGTCGGAATATGTTATGCCAACGCAAAAGGGTCTAAATTTTTGAACGGATAAGAAATGCCTTGCTTGCAAGTTTTTACTGACGGTAGTGTTAATACTCAGTTAAAGGTGGGCTATGGCGCTTACCTTGTTGTATCTGATCAGAGCGTGTCTATAAACTCACTTAAAGATACGGTAAAAGTTAAACGTTTTGAACAAACAAGTTCAACTAAATTGGAATTGCAAACTTTGTTGTGGTCATTGGCTGAAATAATTACTTTGGTTGACGAAAGAGATGTTACTTTGACGGTTTATACAGATTCCCAAAATATTCTTAGTCTGCCGGGTAGGCGTATTCGTCTTGAACAGAGTAATTATTTCTCTAGTAAAAATAAACGGCTGAATAATTATGAGTTGTATCAGGAGTTTTACCGATTAACTTCTAGAATAAAATACAAGTTAATTAAGGTAGTTGGCCATAAGGCATCTAGCAAGAAAGATGAAATCGATAGATTGTTCGGTTTGGTTGATCAGGCATCTAGACGTGCGTTGCGAGAAGAGTTTTAACATCCTCTTTTGTGATCTGATTTTTTTGAGTTTTTTTGAGTTTTTTTTAAGGTCTGAGCCATAATTTAATATTTTATTTTACTAGGTAGTTTAAGATTTTATCTTGATTATGAAGGGCTGCTTGCGACCCAAAGCAACCTTTCTTCCCTTTTTCCTAAATATAGACTAATGTATGTATTAACTGAAAAGAGAGGGTCG
>JAGLJX010000147.1 GCA_023142175.1 Emcibacter sp. | reverse complement strand
TCCCAGCTTAGCTCCTGCATCTCTGCGGGAATAACGGTTTTGATGGCTTGTGAAATCTGGGATTGAGCACTCAACCCCCCAGACCCAGAACACGCGCCGCCCTTACCGAGGCCCGCTTTATGCTGTCATCAATGACCATCACCGTTACCGTGGCGCCGGATACGATATCCACCGGCGGCGGCTCTCCGCCCTTTTCCCGGGCAAGCTTCAGGATATCAACATCACGGTAGCCATTGATAAAATCAGTTATTTTCTTTTCCGGTATCCCCGCAAGGACGATAGGTTCCGAATGTTTGACCAGACGCGCCCCTGAAATCCGACCCGCACCGTCAATACCGATCAAAACCTTAATTGGCTTGCCGGAATATCCGATCGCACCGACAAAATCGGTATTTAGAAAAGCATAGCCTATGACCTCACCATCTTTCAAAACCGGAGAGATAGGGACGTCATCCCTCATCACCCCATAACCGTCCGCAAGTGGAAACAGCACATTGGCCGGAACTTCGCCTAAGTATTTCTGTAACGCACCCGCGCTAGCAAACGCCGGACAGGACAACCCGACCAGCATTATAAATAATGCTTTTATAAAAAAGGCTGGAAACATTCTTATTCTAGACAACATTCTCTGCGAGGTTTCCCTTAGACCGACATATTAATGGTTACAAAAAATAGAATTTCCCTGAGCGGGCTAACTTGATACACATCAAGTTAGTATCAATAAGATGTATATCAAATCAATCTAAATCAATCTTCCAGCAATTTATTCGGTCTTTTTGATATATTTGGCCTGACAATTTTAGAGATATTCTCCATATAGAAAAACATGACGGCCCCCGCCAGATAGCCTGCGCGTGTTTTATTATATAACCATCTGCTAAAGCGCTGAATTTAAATGGATAATTTGATTCGTTTTTTAACCTAATAAAATTATTCTCATCACCCAACATTAAGCAATAATATTTCAAACGTATGTTAGAACCACCTGTAGAACCTAATCAACCACAGTTTTTCTACTTTAATTAATATTATTCTTAACCAAATAAATCTTCATTTTTTACCAATTATTCAAAATATTATTCTGTACAGTGCCGTATTTACATTATTATGTTACATAAATTTAAAGTGTGGCATAAATGCACAACACACGTGTGGCAATAATAACACAGTTGGCCTTTTAAAGAAATTGACCGAGATTTTGTGTAGTGATAGTTTCCGTTAGTTATTTGTATGCTTAACGTGTGTGTGTCCGTAAGGACAAGGCAAATAAATGATGTACAGAATGGTTGTTTCTAATCTGTGTGGTTATTAACAATAAAGAAAACAACCATTCACAAATGTACTTTAATGTAATGGGATGGAAAATTGCAGCAAAAGATCATGAGGAGACCTGCCAAAATTTAGCTGTTTTTACACCGCTTTTTTCTAATCGATAAAAAGCGGCAATGATTGTGAGTCGAAAAAATAAAAACAGACTGTCCCACAATTTTAACTTCTACGGAGGAAATATGTTTAATAAACGCAACAAGTCCAGGCTTCTCCTGGGCGCTGCCGTTTCGGCATTGATGCTCGGATCCGCTGTATCTACAGCCATCGCCGAGGATTACACAACAGGCTCTATCAGTGGCGTAGTTCGCGATGAAGCTGGTACTGTCGTACAGGGCGCAACAATTACTTTTAAATCAAACAAGGGTGTTGTTCGTACAATTACATCCAACAAAGAAGGTAAGTTCAGAGCACCTTTGCTCGCTGTTGGTACATACGTAGCCACCATCAGCAAAGAAGGTTATAATGAACTTTCCGGGCAAAAAATTGCTGTTACTATTGGGTCATCCGGCGAAGTAACCTTCACCCTTGATTCTGAGCTTGCTGGCATTGAAGAAGTTTTTGTCGTCGGTACACGTCGCGCAGGATATGACTTCAACACCACAACAACTGGCCTCACCGTATCCGTAGATGACCTATTTGCAAAAACACCAATAGCCCGTGATACTACAGCTATTGCTCTTCTTGCTCCTGGTACAGGAACCGGAGATTCATCTTTTGCTGGCGGTAACGGACAAGCATTGGTTAGTATTGGTGGTTCATCTGTTGGTGAAAATATATACTATGTCAATGGTATGAATATCACCAACTTCCGTAACTTCCTCGGTGGTTCCACTATTCCGTTTGAATTTTTCGATCAGGTAGAAGTAAAAACCGGTGGTTATCAGGCTGAATTTGGCCGTGCTACTGGTGGTGTAATTAATGCTGTGACCAAATCTGGTTCCAATGATTTTCATTTTGGCGCAAATGTCTTCTGGCAAGGTGACTCTTTTAGAAGCAAGTCCCAGACTGTTGAAAGACCTGGTAGTGCTACTCTGAGACATCTTAATACGCGCGAGCATATTGATTATAACTTCTCACTTTCCGGTCCTATTCTTGAAGATCGTCTGTTCTTTTATGCGCTGTATAATCCACGGAGCATTAAAACTGAATCATATTCACATTCTCAGAAAATTACTTCTGAAAAGACAGACCCTTTCTGGGCTTTAAAGTTTGACCTTAACCTATTTGAAGGCCATCACTTAGAAGCTACTTTCTTCTCTGATAACCAAACAAGGACGCTTGGAACATATAATTTCAATTCCGGTTTGTACGATTCAAGCGGCAGAACCAGCAAATCCCTTGAGGATGTTGATGCGCAGGGCGATCTGGGTAGTTTCCTTGGAAACACCTTTGCTTCTGAAGGCGGAATTAACAAAATTTTCAAATATACTGGTGTCCTATCTGACTGGATCACAGTATCTGCTCTTTATGGTATAAATAGATATAACCGTACTACAGTTTCAGAAACTGATGACCTTCCTGTAATCTATGATTCAAGAAACGGTTGTTGTACTGCATTAGGTGACTGGGCCAGTTTCTTTGTTGAAAAAGGTGAGGACGAACGTGAATCCTTCCGTTTTGATGCGGACGTCTATTTTGAAGCCATGGGCGATCACCATGTTCGTCTTGGATTTGACCGTGAAAACCTTACTGCTGATAATGTTTCTCAGTATTCTGGTGGCGCATATTATCGCTATTATTCTGCGAATGCATCACAGGCAGCCCTTTACGGCATTGCAGAAGACACCGAGTATGTTCGCGTACGCCGTTATTTTAATGGTGGTAAACTGAAAACACAACAAAGTGCATTCTACATTCAAGATTCATGGCAGATTGCTGATGACCTTACATTAAATCTGGGTCTTCGGAATGATAGTTTCAAAAACTTGAACGCTGCTGGCGAACAATTCATTGAAACTAAAAACCAATGGGCACCACGTCTTGGTTTCTCATGGGATGCCACTGGCGATGGTCTAAATCGTGTATCTGGTAGCTGGGGTCGTTATTACCTCCCTATTGCAACTAACACAAACATTCGCATGGCGTCTGCTGAAGATTTCACAGCTAATTGGTATTTGCTGGATGGCGTAAACACAGACGGAACTCCCGTTTTTGATACTGCTAACCTGCTTGACAGTGTAACATATGCGAATGGTGACATTCCAAACCCTGTTGAACTTGTTGATGAAAACATCAACCCTATGTACACAGACGAATTCATTCTCGGCTACGAGCATGACTTCGAAAATGGTTGGGTTGTTGGCGTCCGTGGTGTTTACCGTAAAATGGGTCGTCTGATTGAAGACGTGGCCATTGATGCCGCCGTTCCAGTATGGGCTGCACAAAATGGCTATGATCCGGTTATTGCTGCAGATTTCTGGAGTGGTTTCCATCAGTATGTTCTTACCAACCCTGGTTCTGACATGACTATTTCCTTGGCTAAAGAAGGCCTTACAGGCAATAGCGCTGATTCTGGAGAGTTTATCGTAGCAACTCTACCTGCTGATATGCTCAATTACCCTGAAGGTTCCCGTACTTACAAAGCAATTGATATTACATTTGCTCGTGAGTGGGATGGCAAATGGTCCTTGGAAGGGTCATATACTATGTCATGGCTCGAAGGGAACTATGAAGGTTCTGTGAAATCAGACAATGGTCAGGATGACGCCGGTATTACTACCGACTTTGACCAACCTGGTCTGATGGATGGATCTTTCGGCTGGTTGCCCAATGACCGTCGCCATCGCTTTAAAATATGGGGCGCTTATGCTGTAACAGAGGAAATCATGGTTAGCGCAAACTTCGCACTGACTTCTCCTCGTAAACAGGGTTGTATTGGATTGCATCCGACTGACGTCTTTGCTCAAGCCTATGGTAAAGCATCATGGTATTGTGATAGCGTATTAACACCACGTGCTTCACAGATGGAAACTGACTGGATCAAAAAGCTTGATGTTGGTATTTCCTTCACACCCGATCTTAACAAGAATATCCCTGGAAATGTTGTATTTAAAGCTGATATATTCAACTTGTTCAACACAAAAGGTGTTACAGATCGTTCCGAACTTGAAGGCGTGAACTATGGCTACGACAGTGGCTTCCAAGCACCTCGTCAAATTCGCTTTAGTGCAAGCTTTAAATACTAATCTTATTTAAAGTTAATCTTTCGCCGCGTCCGGTTCGCCGGGCGCGGTTTTTATTTGGGTATTCCCCGCCATATCCACTATCAAATATAGACAAAGATTATTTAACCTATATTCTGACCTCATGATCTCAAACCCTATGATACTGGCCAATCAGGCGGCCGCTGCTTTTAAGGAAAATGACCGCCAGCAGGCCGCGGCCATCATTGGAGAACTTGTCCGCAACACGGCTAATCTGGGCCAGAATTGGGGTGGCATAGCGCGAATTGCCGTAACGCTAGGGGAGGTAAGCCTCGCCCTCGAAGCCGCCCGACTTTTTGCCGAAGTTGATCCCAACGATCCCCAACGCCAACTTTCCCGAGCAGGGATAATGGCGGAGGCCGGAAAAGTAAAGCAAGCCGCCGCCCTGATTAAGCCCTTCGCTGTCAAGGCCCCTGAAAATGCTGCCCTTCATCATTTTATGGGCACGGCTCAGTCTCAGCTCGGCGATAATAAATCCAGCCAGAAAAGCCTGCGCCGAGCGCTGAAAACATGGGAAACATCGGGACAGACATGGCTCACTCTTGCCAACACCAAAAAATTCACCGCCAAAGATCGGGATTTGCTTCATCTGCAAAGCCTGCAGGATGTTATGTCGGCAACCGCCCCGCAGGTTCAGGCCCCCTATCAATATGCTCTGGGGAAGGCTCTGGATGATTCAGGCCAGAGTGAAGATGCCTATACCGCCTATGCCACCGGCGCGGCCCTCATGCGCCAATCCGCGCATTATGATCCGCAATTAAACCAGAATTCTGTCCAGAATATCATCCACAGCTTTAATCAGGATGGCATCCGGTCCCTGAGGCCAAGTGACGTGACCAGCAACCGCCCGATATTTGTCATGGGCTGGCCGCGCACCGGCACAACATTGGTAGAACAGATTCTAGCCAGCCATAGTACCGTAGCGGGCGGCGCGGAACTGAATTTATTCGGCACAGCAATATCTGCCCTGAAAGGGGCAACACTGAAACATGCGTCATTATTTGAGCAGAATTTCGCGGGCAGTGAAAACCCGTGGGGCCATATTGCGCATATCTATCTGCATCTCTTGTCCGAAAGATTTGGGGCCGAAGGGCGGATCATCGACAAGAGCCTCAACAACGGGCGTTTTCTGGGTTTAATTCATCATATTTTCCCACAGTCCCCCGTCATCTGGATGCGGCGAAATCCGGCTGATGCGGCATGGTCATGTTTTAAAACATTTTTCAACAAGGGGCTGGAGTGGAGCTGGTCTTTTGCCAATATCGCCCATCATTTCAGGCTGGAGGATGCCTTGCTGGAACATTGGGCCACGCTGTTTCCCGATACCATTCTTCAGGTTCCCTACGAGCAGTTAGTCCGCGACCCTCAGACCTGGATACCCAAGATTTTAAGCCATTGCGATCTGGAATCTGAGAAAGGCGTCTATGCGTTTCACAAAACAAAAAGAACCATCATCACAGCAAGTGTCGGGCAGGTACGCCGTCCCATGACACAGGCTTCAATCAAGGCCGCAGATAAATATATTCACCATATGGGGGCTTTCCTGAAAGGCTATGGAATATAGCTCAATCATCCTCCAGACAGAATAAATCAGTATTGCCCCCCGTCGCCACCGTATTGATGGTCAGGGTTTTTTCGCTGGCAAAGCGGAACATATAACGCGGTCCGCCTGCCTTTGGCCCCGTGCCTGATAGCCCCTGACCACCGAAGGGTTGCACCCCGACCACGGCCCCAACAATGTTGCGGTTCACATATGTATTACCCACATCCAGCTTGCTGAAAATATCCTGCGCCACGCCTTCGATGCGGCTGTGAACGCCGAGCGTCAGGCCAAATCCCGTTGCCCGCACCTGATCCAGAACCTTATCCATATCATGGGCCTTGAACCGGATGATATGCAAGATTGGGCCGAATACCTCCCGTGTTAATTGATTCAGAGATTTGATTTCATAAATGCGCGGGGCAAAGAAAGTCCCGCCCTCACAATAGTCCGGCATATCAACTTTCGCCAGCAAAGTGGCTTGACCGTCCATAACAGCCACATGATCCAGTAGCATCTGACGGGCGCGGTCATCTATTACCGGCCCCACATCCGTGGTGAGCCGCATGGGATCCCCCATATACAGACAGGCCACGGCCCCTTTGAGCATTTCCACAATCTTATCCGCCACATCTTCCTGAAGATACAGCACCCGCAAGGCCGAGCATCTCTGCCCCGCCGACTGGAATGCCGAGGAGATAACATCATCCACCACCTGTTCCGATAGCGCCGTGCTATCGACAATCATCACATTCTGACCGCCGGTTTCAGCAATCAATGGCACGATGGCCCCGTCCCTGCCCGCCAATGTCCGGTTGATAATTTTCGCCGTATCGGTGGAGCCGGTGAAGGCCACCCCGCTGATGCGCTCATCCGCTACCAGTGCCGCCCCGATGCGCGCCCCGTCCCCCGGCATCATATGTAAAATATCGCCCGGAACGCCTGCTTCATGAAGAATTTTCACGGCCTCCCCCGCGATGATCGGAGTCTGTTCCGCCGGCTTGGCAATCACCGCATTGCCCGCCGCCAGTGCCGCAGCCACCTGCCCGACAAATATGGCTAATGGAAAATTCCACGGGCTGATGCAGAGAAAAGTTCCCCGCCCATGCAGGGACAGCTCATTACGCTCCCCCGTGCAGCCCGGCAAGATTATCGGATCTTCAAAATTTGCAGTAGCCTGACAGGCGTAATAACGCAGAAAATCAGCGGCTTCGCGCACCTCGGACAGGGCATCGGCTATGGTCCGTCCGGCCTCGCGTATGATGATCGCCATAAGAGCTGCG
Source organism: Emcibacter sp. (assembly GCA_023142175.1). Next base: position 1,528 of record JAGLJX010000147.1, on the reverse strand, counting down.
CGCGCGTCTTCCATCCGGTCGGCGGCCTTGGCAAGAATATCCGCCCGCGCCTTGCCGCCCAAGGCATCCCACGGTTTTTGAGCCTTCGTTGCCAACTTTAGCGCCAGATCAATATCACGGTCTTCGGGAATTCCGACCCGGCCTATGGTCTGGCCTGTATTTGCCGGGCTGACAATATCCTCTGTGGGGCGTTTCAATGTTTTTCCACCCACAATCGGGCCAACGGTAAATTTACCCCGAACAGTTTTTTCCATTTCCTGAAACAGATGTGCCACTTCACCACAATCATCAAGGTCAATTCCGACCGCATTCCGCCGCGGTGCCACCTCACGGCCTGAGGCCGACAGAATATCCACCGGCAGTGGAATCTTGCCGTGGCGGCGCGGGCTAGCCGCCTCAACCAATTCCACGCAGTCCTGCATCAGCTCCTCCACAGCCACTTGCTTATCCATAAAACGATTTACGAAGGAGCTATTGGCACCATTTTCCAACAGCCGCCGCACCAGATAGGGCAGCAAATCCTCATGACTACCGACCGGGGCATACATTCTGATGTTAACCTGAGGTGTGGTAATTTCCTGTAATTGATCATAGAGCAGATGACCCATGCCATGCAGCCGCTGAAATTCGAAATCGCGATCCTCTCCATTATCTTTTGTGGCAAGTTCCAGAACCATCGCAACCGTATAGGCATTATGGGTAGCAAACTGGGGATAGATAACATCCCGCGCCCGCATCATCCGTTCGGCACAAATCTGATAACTCAGATCGGTGGTGGGTTTGCGGGTATAGACCGGATAATCCGGCAATCCCATCTCCTGAGTATGTTTGATCTCGGTATCCCAATAGGCCCCCTTAACCAGACGCACCATAAATCTTCTACCCGTCTCACGGCCAAGGGCAAACAACCAGTCAAGCACATAGGGCGCGCGCTTCTGATAGGCTTGCACCACGATGCCCAGACCGTCCCACCCTCCTAGCGCAGGGTCACGGGCCAGTGCCTCAAAAATATCAAGGGAAATATCCAGTCGTGCGGCCTCCTCCGCATCAATGGTGAAGCCGATGTTATATTTTTTCGCGGCCAGAGCCAGCCTGCGTATTTTTGGCAGCATATCCGCCATAACAATGTCTTTCTGGGCGAATTCATAACGCGGATGCAGAGCAGAAAATTTTACCGAAATACCATCTGCTGCAATGGCCGTATCTTTGTCATTGGCTTCGCCGACACTCTTGATGGATTTCATATAGGCATCAAAATAATGCTGCGCATCGGCAGGCGTCCGCGCCCCTTCGCCCAGCATATCGAAAGAAAAGCGGGTATCCGTATTGTTTTCCGCCCTGCCCCGTTTGGTGGCCTCCTCAATGGTGCGGCCCAGAACATATTGCCCGCCCATGATGCGCATGGCCTGAACCACGGCCTTGCGTATGACCGGTTCGCCGGATTTTGAAACCAGCCGCTTCATCCAGCCGGAAAAATTCTGTGTCACATCATCGCCCAGACTGACAATGCCGCCCGTCATCATCAGAC
>JAGLJX010000146.1 GCA_023142175.1 Emcibacter sp. | reverse complement strand
TTTTTTATGGAAAATCAGGAATTTAAATGACAGCCAGTGAACGGGAAAAAATGGATGCGGGTGAATGGTATTGCTGTATCGATCCGGAGCTTTTTCAATTGCGTGATAAAGCCCGTGATGCCGTTCATGAGCATAATACATTGCCCCCCGGTCAGCGTGGCAATATCGGCCCGGCACTGGCTAAAATCTTTGGGCATGTTGCCGAAGACGCCGTAATCGAAGCCCCCTTCTATTGCGTCTACGGCAATAACATCTCAATCAGCGAGGGGGTGTTCCTCAATACGGGATGTGTAATTCTTGACACGGCTCCTGTTCATATCGGACGATTAACGATGCTTGGCCCAAATGTTCAGATATATTGTGCAGAGCATCATAAGGTGGCGGAACAGCGCGCGGCAAGGTTAGAAATGGCCAAACCCGTCACCATTGGTGACAATGTCTGGATTGGTGGCGGGGCTATCATATTGGCCGGTGTCAGCATTGGAGATGGGGCAATCGTTGGCGCGGGCGCAGTCGTGACCAAAGATGTTGCGAAAGATACCACCGTAGTCGGCAATCCGGCCCGCCCCATAATATCCAGAAATTAAAAGCCTAAAGGCAAATAGCCTTTACCGCTCCCTGAATGAGGTATCCAGTGCATTATTGATCGGTTTGACCAGATATTGCAGTAGGGTTTTACGGCCAGTCTGAATATCCGCAACCACTGTCATGCCAGAGGTGATCCGGTTGGATTTTGGATCAGAGCCAATGTAATTATAGGGTAGTTCCACCAAGCCTTTAAAATATGTTTCACCTTCTTCATCCATAAATGAGGAGGCGGAAACTTGAGCCAGACTGCTGGTTATACTGCCGTAACGGGCGTAATTATAGGTATCAATTTTCAGCAGAACTTTGGTGCCGATGCTCACATGGCCAATGTCGCGAGGTGATATTTTCACCTCTGCCACCAGCATGCCCGTTATTGGGACTACTTCTGCGACCACATCGCCGGGCGGGACAACGGCCCCGATGGTGCGATATTTTAACCCCTTGACGATCCCGTCAGAAGGAGCAAGTACGGCAAGCCGTCTTACCCGGTCATAGAGCTGAGTGAGTTCAGCGGCAATCTGCGCCCGTTCACTGCTTAGGGCGTCCACCTGTATCAGAGATTCATTGCGGAATTTTTCGTTCAATGCCACAAGATTACCCCTGACTTGGGCAATAGCAGCCTTAACACTGGCTTTTCTAGATTGTGTCTGGATCAGGTCGCCTTCAGCATTGTTGTGCGCCCGTTGAATTTCCAGAAGTATTATTTTTGAGCCTAATCCTTTATCGGTCAGTTCCTGACGCATACCCATTTCTTCTGAAATGATATTCAGGTTTTTTTGTTCAGTCTGCTCTTGTCTGTTCAGAAGTAAAAGTTCGTTCTTTTTTTCTGCCAGTAGTGAAAGAATTACCCGCTGCTGTGCTGTTCGGGATTTATTCTGTTGCGTGAGAACGTCATTTTGATCCTGAACCAGAACAGGGTAGTCTTTTTCATAGGTGGAAAAATCCCCCTTTCCGCCCGCGGCGAATGCTTTAAGTCTGATGATCTGAAGGTTGAGCGCAATATGACGGACTTTAATTCGGTCAAGATTAGACATCGCTGCCGTCGGGGCCATAGTCAGTATTTTCTGACCCTTTTTAACTTCGTCACCATCATTAACGAAAACCTCTGATATAATGCCACCTTCCAGATGTTGTACGGGCTTTACGCTGGACGCTGGCCGGATCTGCCCAAGAGCAACACTGGTTTCATCCAAAGTCGTAATAGCAGACCAAGTTATTAACCCAAACAGAAACAACGAGATAATTCCTACCGTTGAGACAATGGCCTGAGGCGGGCCGGATTCTTCGAGAAGAATAGCACGGGATAAAAAACGGCTGTAATATGTCACCGGCTTTGGGTTCTTCTGACGGGCGAATTCTGTTGCCTTTTCCATGAATTTCTCGACTTTTTCCGCGCCTGTATCAACCGCAGGACTGTTGTCTTCTGCTGTTGATTTAATATTATTATCAGGGTTGTTTTCTTCTTTTTCACTCATGTTTTTTCTCTATATTTCTGGAAAAATATCTGCTGGTGTGCCAAAATTCTGTACCATGCCGTCTTTTAGGACGAGTACTTTATCGGCCATTTTTATGTGACTGGGGCGATGTGACACCATCAGTATGGTGACTTTGCCTTTCATGGCTTCAAGGGATTTCATGAAAGCCGCGTCCCCTTCAAAATCAAGTGTTTTGGCAGGCTCATCAAGAAGTAAAATTGGAGATTTCTTCAGATAAGCACGTGCCAGTGAAATTCTTTGTTTAAAGCTCGATGGCAGGCTCAGAATAGATTGATCACCAATGCGGGTTTCAATACCATTGGTCAGCTTTTCAATATCATCCATAACATTGGCCTGAATACAGGATTCAATCAGCTCTTCATCTGTTGCCATCGGTTGGGCAAGCCTCAAATTCTGAGCGATGGTGCCGTGGAAAAAACTGGATTCCTGTGGCACATATGCGATGGACCGCCTTAGCGTTATCGGATTTATCTGCCGGATATCCATACCATCAAGTATGATCTGTCCGGCCTGTGGGCGGCTCATGGACAATAGCAGCTTAAGGGCTGTTGATTTGCCGGATGCGTTAGGGCCGATGATGGACAGCATTTCTCCCGGTTGAATTTCAAATGAGACGCCAAGCAGGGCCGGTTCTAAATTGGGCCGATAGCGGAAACTCACTCTATCCATAACGATATGCCCGGAAAAATGTCTCTGTGAAAGATTTGATGGGCTTGGGTCATCCTCGGACTTTATCTTCATCAACAGGTTAATTTGTTTCACACTATTGATGGTCTGTTCAAGTCTGGTCAGGGTAAGAAACAGACTCTGCAAGGGGGACAGGACTCTCCAGACCAAAACCATGCAGGCAATCAAAGCGCCCACAGTCATATCCCCATCCAAAATCCGTAATACCCCAAAGCCAATGGTTGCCACGCCGGCACCCATCATTATGGCCTGAGCCATACTTTGCATCAGTAGCGCCACTTGAGACGTCTGAAAATGTGCGTAGGTGGCATCAGCCGATAAATGCCGAAAGCGGTTCATCCATGATTTTTCCGAGGCGGTTTGTTTGATGGTGCGAAGGGAAGACATACTTTCTACAAGAAAGCCGTGTCTTTCTGCTTTATGACGGCTCGATATGGCTACCTTTCGCTTCATGGACGGCAGCATCATAAAGGCGACCAGACCAAAAACACCCATCATGGCGATGGGGATATAGGCCAGAGAGCCACCTAATACGGCAATGATCGCAAGGAAGATCAAGACGAAAGGGAGTTCGAGGGCAATATTTACCAGAGTGCCTGAAAAGAGTCCTTTAATGGCATCAAATTCTTTCAGTCTCGATACTTGAGCACCTATGGGGGAGGATTCTGTCATGGATGGCGGCAGGGATAATAGTTTCTTGAAGGTTCCGCTGGTGACAATATTTTCCACCCTTGCACCCAGATAAGCTACAAATTCTGAACGGATGATACGCAGCAGGATTTCGCATAATATGGCAAAAGCAACCCCGCCTGCCAAATAAGCCAGCGTTTCTCCTGATTTTGAAGGAATAACTTTATCATAGATTGACATGATGAATAATGGCACAAGCAGGGCGAATATATTCAGAATCAATGTCATGGCAAAAAGCTGTTTTATGGTCGTTTTAAAACGTAGCAGCAGGTCACTTACCCAGTTTTCCTGAGGTCTGGTTTGTTTTGTTTTATTGGTTTGCGTCGTATGTTCCGAGGATATGAAATAAGCTTTTCCCATAAGGGATATATCTTCAAGATTCTTTTCCTTCCGGTCTGCGCTATCATATACCCGAATGTCATCACCTTCTCTTGACAGGAGAACAATGGGGTGATCTTCGCTATCGGCAAATATACAGGGAAACAGTCTTTCGTCTATTTGAGAGACACAGGCAAATGTCTGTACCGTCTTGAAATGCAGGTGTGCCAGAGTATTTCTAAATTCTGTTAAATCAAGACTGTCGGTAAAATGGGGCAGGGCCTCAAATAACCCTCTGGTATCGCCACGCCATCCGAGCGCGTTGAGAAGGGGGATAAGACATGATGCAAAGGGGGTTTTAGCACTGAATGAACCAATTTTTCCGGTTTTGACAGCCTCAGACATTTGATCGGCACCGGACACAGAAAGTGTTACGCCTTTACGTATATGGGTTTCCTGATTATCCATCAATCGTCGTGCCTGTCTTTTTGTTTTTTGTCGTCCTGAAGTATCAAATGGCCATCTGTAAGATCATATTGTTTATCTGCAAGCCGCAGAAGAGAGGGACGATAACTGACCAATACGATAGTTGCCGTGCCTTTAAGCTGTCCAATTAATTTTTGTAAGTCATTATCGGATTGATTATCCAACCCAGAATTGGCCTCATCAAATAAAATAACATCCGGCTTTGCCGCCAGTGCTCGTGCGATTGTAATTCTTTGAGCAATGCCAGTTGGTATCTCGCTTTGAGCTCCGTCGCCGATTACGGTTTCATAACCATCCGGCATTCGGGCTAATATCTTGTTTAGCTCAAGCATTTCTCCGATCTTGAGGGCATCATCAATATACTCATCCCCTTTGAACATGGTCAGGTTATCCAGAATGGTTCCCCGGAACATGCTGGGCTTTTGGGGGAGGTAAGCTATACGAGTTCGTAAACTATCCGTAGAGAATTTTCCGGGATTTTGATCATTTATCAATATTTCACCAGAGGTAGGCACCAGTCCACCCATCAAGGCCCACAGAAAAGTTGACTTTCCTGATCCGTTGTCTCCGCGAATACCAATGATATCGCCATGGTTTAATTTAAGGTCGATATTGCTCAGAATTTCTTTGCCAT
>JAGLJX010000145.1 GCA_023142175.1 Emcibacter sp. | reverse complement strand
GGGCGTTGCTATAGATCTCAACCCGTCGTTTCATAATATGTTTTATGGCCCGCAGGTCATCTATTCCGTGGGTATGATCCGCATGATCATGGGTATAAAGCACCCCATCTATATGGCTGATGCCCGCATCAAGACATTGTTCGCGCAGGTCCGGCGTTGTATCAATCAGGATTTTAGTGTCTTGATCCTCAATAAAGATTGATGATCTGCGCCGTCTGTTTTTTGGATTATTTGGGTCGCAAACACCCCATTTTCCGCCAATTTTAGGCACACCTGTGGATGTACCACACCCCAGAACCGTCACCTTCATGGCCTTTTGGCCTTTGAAAATAAATTATAGAAGTTATCGGTTGTGGCCTTTGCCAATTCCGTATAGGGAATTTCGCGCAGGTCGGCCATAAATTCAGCGGTATATTTAACATATGATGGTTCATTGGGCTTACCGCGTTTGGGTACGGGCGACAGATAAGGCGCGTCTGTTTCAATCAACAGCCTGTCCAACGGGATGATCTTTGCGGTTTCTTGCAAATCTTTGGCACTGTTAAAGGTCACAATGCCGGATATAGAGATGTAAAACCCCAAATCTAAACAGGCTTCTGCAAAGGTTCTTGAGGCCGTAAAGCAGTGGATTACAGCCTTATAAGCTCCCTTCCCCATTTCATCCCGTAAAATTTTTATACATTCATCATCTGCATCACGAGCATGAACAATCAACGGCAGGCCAGTATCGCGTGACGCCGTAATATGGGCCCGAAAGTTCGCTTCCTGAAGTTCGCGCGGGGCATATTCATAATAGAAATCCAGCCCGCTTTCCCCTATGCCGACAATCTTTTCATGTTGTGCTTTTTTGATAAGCTCGGCGGCCTGAACATCCGGTTCCTTCTCCGCCTCATGGGGATGACTGCCCACAGTTGCAAAAACATGGTCAAAATTTTCTGCCAATGCCAATACCGCGTCATATTCGCTAAGTCGTGCATTAATAGCGAGCATGGTTTCAACGCCCGCATCTTTAGCCCGCATCATAACGCCGTCCATATCTTCCATCATGGTGCCGTAATTCAGATGACAGTGGCTATCGACTATCATTAGCCTTCTGCCTTCACATAACGGGGGAATACCCCTTCTGGTTTATCCAGCCTTGTTCCGGATATGAGCCGTCCTGCTGCGCCTAATTGATCGAAACCGCGTTTCTCGCTGTCAACATTGATCAGATCAAGCAGTTTATGGCCGGAATCAGGCATGATGAAGCGGATTAAGATACCAATCTGGCGAACCACCTCTGCTGTCACATATAAAACCGTCCCCATTCGCTCAGGATCAGTTTTTTTCAAGGCCCATGGCTCCTGACTGGCAAAATAGACGTTACAGTCCCCTACCACCTTCCAGACGGTTTCTAACGCCTTGTTAATGCTCTGACGTTCCATTAATTCCCGGATTTGAGGCAGCAAACAGTCCACGGCTTCAAGAATTTTGTTATCTTCGGCGGTAAAGTCGCCAACTTGTGGTATCTGTCCGTCACAATTCTTGAAAATCATACTGATCGAGCGTTGCGCCAGATTGCCAAGGTCGTTGGCAAGGTCTGAGTTGATACGGTTGACCATGGAAGTGCGGTTAAAATCGCCATCATTGCCAAAAGGGACTTCGCGCATAAGAAAATATCTAACCTGATCAAGGCCGAATTCGTCAACAATTTCAAAAGGATCAATGACATTGCCAAGGGATTTTGAAATCTTCTGACCTTCATTTGTCCACCAGCCATGAGCAAAGACCCTCTTTGGAGGTTCAATCCCCGCAGCCATAAGGAAAGCAGGCCAGTAAACCGCATGAAAGCGCACAATATCCTTGCCCACCATATGAATATCTGCAGGCCAATATTTCTTGAATTTGTCACTTTCCGTATCGGGATAACCCGCGCCGGTCATGTAATTGGTCAGGGCGTCAATCCACACATACATTATATGCTTGTCATTACCCGGTACGGGAACGCCCCATGAAAAGCTGGTGCGGGAGACAGATAAGTCGCGCAAACCGCCTTCCACAAAGCTTTTGACCTCATTCTTGCGGCTTTTGGGCAGCACGGTTTCCGGTAGATTTTCATACCATGCCAGTAATTTGTCTTCCCACGCGGAAAGTTTAAAAAAATAGCTTTCTTCTTCCACCCATTCCACCGGAGCACCAGTTGGGGCCAGTTTTTCACCTCCCTCACCTTCGCTAAGCTCTGTTTCCGCGTAATAGGCCTCATCACGCACCGAATACCATCCGGCATATTTATCCAGATAGATGTTGCCGCTTTCCTCCAGTTTCCGCCACAGGGCCTGACAGGCCAGCTTATGACGCTCTTCCGTGGTGCGGATAAAGTCATCGGTGGATATATTCATGAATTTTACCAACTCACGGAAGCGCATGGAAACTTCATCACATAATTCGATGGGCGTTTTTCCCTTTGCTGCTGCTGATTTCTCCACTTTTTGACCATGTTCATCGGTTCCGGTAAGGAACATAACGTCAAAACCGTCCAGCCGCTTAAAGCGAGCTATCACATCACAGGCCAATGTTGTATAGGCATGTCCAATATGAGGGATATCATTCACATAATAGATTGGTGTCGTGATGTAAAATGTTGGTTTTGTAGTCATTTATTAATACTCTAGCTAAGTCTTTGGCTTATCAGGGTCAGGATATTGAGGATGACCTGTTTACGATCCAGATTCACCCTATCCATTTTGTGGGTTATCTTTTCCCACAGGTCGACCCACTGATCAAGGGGTAATCTTTGTCCAAGCTGTGTCATGAGATCAAGTTCTCCTGTAAGAGCGGCCTTTATCGGACTTGTCTGGTCACTTTCCAGCGCGGCCACATGGCGGATCATGCGGTTAATGAAGGCGGTCAACAGCTCACCAAAAAGAGTATATTTCTTTTCAACCTTCTTGTTGGACAGGCTATCGGCCAGTTTATGGGCCTTAGGCACATCTAGCTCGGGCAGTGAGGATAAAATTTCAAGCAGCTGAATATATAGTTCCAGCCCCTGATGTTCTGCAAGGTCTATGGCATAACCCGGGCTACCGTCACTCAATATGGCATAGCCGTTAATTTCATCTTCGCTCAGATCAGGGTAATGTTTTATCAAAATTTCACCAACGGTCTCTGGTTCAAGCGAATTCAACCGCATTTTCCGGCAGCGTGAGATAACCGTGGGCAACATTTGTCCCGGTGCATGGGCCAGCAGGATTAGCTGGACATTCTTTGGGGGCTCTTCCAATACTTTCAGAAGCGCATTTGCCGCCGCGCGGTTCATTTCATCGGCACTATCAATAATAGCAACGCGCCAGCCCCCGTCCAGTGACGTCAAAGCAAAAAAACCTTGCAGCTTTCGCACATCATTAACGATGATTTCAGCTCTCATTTTGCCCTTATCATTGGGCTGGCGTTCAATGACTATCAGCCCCCCGTGACCTTCGGCATTAACAATCAAATTGGTGTTGGAATTGGGGTCAGTATCCAGCGTGGTCAAAGGTGTTTTTTCCAGCGCATCCCCAAACAGACTTGGCCCGACATCTTCCCCCGGCGGATTATGCAGTAAAAACCGCGCCATTTTATGGGCCAGTGCCGCCTTGCCAATACCGCGCGGGCCAGTGATCAGCCATGCATGATGAAGTCTGTCTGAATTATAGGCATCCAGAAACATACTCTCGGCGGCCTCATGTCCCTGTATGGCAATATTATCTAACATAGGCGAAGGCCGAAATTTGCTGAGACCTGTTGCCAGATGCGCTTCGCCACTTGGTCAATTGAGCCCTCAGCTGGAATAACCCGAAAACGGTTCGGGTTTTGTTTTGCTATCTGCAAAAATGCCTTACGCAGACGGTGGTGATAATCCCCTTCCATCTTCTCAAAACGATCTTCACGTTTGTCCTCAGACTGGGTAGCTTCGCGCTCATTGGCCCGCTCCAACCCCACTTTCGGATCTATGTCCAGAAGGACACTCATATCAGGCCAGAAATCATCTGTGACGATATGGTGAATTTCCTGTATCACATTAGCCCCCAGCCCGTGTCCGGCACCCTGATAAGCAAATGTTGAATCCGCATAGCGGTCACATATCACCCAACTGCCGGCTTCAAGCGCAGGAATAATGGTTCTTTTCAGATGGTCGATACGTGCCGCATAAAACAACAGAACTTCCGTCATGGGAACCCATTTATCAGGGTCTCCTGTGAGCAGAAGCTGGCGAATTTCTTCGGCACCGGGAGCACCACCCGGTTCCCGTGTCAGAACTACATTAATTCCCAATGCAATGAGGTGATCCCGTAATATCTTCACCTGCGTAGATTTACCTGTTCCCTCCCCGCCCTCAAAGGAGATAAATTTCCCTTTACTCACTGCCCGCAGATCCCATCAATAGATAGTTAAAGGCAGCTTTAAGTCGGCTGATACCTCCAAGCTTGGAGATGTCTGCTCCTGCCACCAATGGTAGCTTAAGCGGCTTCATGTCTTTGGCTGAAATTTCAAGGGTGGCAATGGGCTGTCCTTTGACGATCGGCGCCGGGATCGGGCCGGTATAGACAATCTTAACCTTCATTTTCCGCCTGTCCTGTCGGCTTATGGATAGAACCACATCATCTTCAACGATCAAGGGAACCTTCCCATTATTGCCCAACCAGACGTTGGCTGTGTCCACAATATCACCGGCTTTAAACAAAGGATAAACACTAAAATTCCTGAAACCATAATTTAACAGCCGCTCGGCTTCACGGGCGCGGGCGCGATTGCTTTTAAGACCATTGATCACCAGCACCAGTCGACGGCCATTTTGCACAGCAGAGGCTGCAAGGCCATATCCGCCACTTTCTGTATGCCCTGTTTTCAGGCCATCTGCGGATGGCATGCTGTAAAGAATTGGATTACGGTTGGTTTGTGAAATATCATTAAAAGTGAATTTTTTTTCCTTGAACATGGAGTAATATTGGGGGAATTCTGCCACAAGCCTTTGTGATAGGGTCGCCAGATCGCGGGCGGACATATAGTGCGCTTCATCGGGCCAGCCGTTCACATTGGCAAAATGAGAATCCTTCATACCAAGTTCTTCGGCCTTTTCATTACTCCATTCGACAAAAACGTCTTCTGATCCGGCAATACCTTCGGCTAGTACTGCACAGGCATCATTTCCGGACTGGACTATTACTCCCATGAGCAAATCACGAACCGTAACCTTCTGCCCGGCTTTCAGGAACATGGTTGAACCCTGAAGGCGCCATTTGCGCCATATTTCCGTGCTGACCTCAAATTTATCGTCCAGAAGAATATTACCATCCCGCAACCGCTCAAAGGTAAGGTAAATGGTCATAAGCTTGCTCATGGATGATGGCGGCATGGTCACATCAGCATCATGCTCGAATAAAACGGCTCCGGTGGCCCCTTCGACCATGATAGCGTGCTTTGCCTGTGTCTTGATCTGGGCAGCTTGCGCCGTAGACATTCCAAGGCTGATAACAGCGATTCCTGCAAAAATTTTCAGTATTTTATTTTTCATGATAACTTTTTAATAGTCCCTAATGATACGGGCCGTATTGTGACCCAATGATAATATTCTGCCAAGTATAATTTCTGCTAATTCCAAAGTCGGATGCGGCCCTACCCTGACACGATATAGATTTTGACCATTGATATCTATCTTTTCTATCTTGGTAGCACTGATATGATTAACAGCATTTCGGGCTTTATTGGCATTTTTCTTGTCGGAAAAGGCACCTATCTGCACATATATATTTTTTCCCGCATCGCTCAACTTATGGTCCGGGGGGATACCTGCCACAACAACTTCCTGAGTTTTAACCGCAGGCATTTCGGGGGTTATTTCCTTCGTCAGTGTTTTTTCAGGCAACTCGCCGCGCGGCCCTTTCACCGCCTGCACCCTGACCTTTGTCACTCCCTTCTTTTCAAAGCCAAGCAATTGCGCCGCCCTGCGCGATACATCAATCAGGCGATTACCAACGAAAGGCCCACGGTCATTAACCTGCAATATCAGCCAACGACCATTATCCAGATTGGTCACCCGCACATAGCTCGGCATGGGCAAAGTTGTATGCGCGGCGGTCAGGGCATTCATATTAAAAATATCACCATTGGCCGTTTTACGTCCATGAAATTTGGCCCCATACCAAGATGCCCGCCCCGTCCGGTCATAATGAGGATCAGTCGCCGGACGATAAGTTTTTCCGGCCACCTTATAGGGTTTTCCAACTTTATAAGCGGGGTTTGCCGGGCCAGCGGAATCATAGGTGCGGCTAGCAGAGCCGCAGGCCGCTAAAGAGGCACAAAAAACAACAATCAAAAATTTACGCAACAGGCTCATTTCAATTCTTCCGCTAACAAACTAACCCCAAGGGCATAAAAATTGGAGCAGTTATAGCTCAATATGGCCCTGAAATTTTGATAGGTTAGAAACGCTGGACCATCCGCGCCCTCTGGCATAACCAATGAGGCAACTAATGAGGGGTCATCCACATTGCTAAGATCATTGCCATCAATGGTCCTAACTCCCATCTTCTGCCATTCTGCCAATATAAATTGCTTGCTGTGGTCCTTAAGAGCCCGACGGCAGACGATGACTTTTTCAGTTTGTTTAACCTTGTTCCACAGACCGTCAACGTCGGAGGGCAACATAACCTGCCGGCCCCAAGCCTGCCCCGTCTGCCAGCCATGTTCCTTCAGGTAGTTGGCGATAGAGGCAAAAACATCCGCTTCATTATTCCAGATATCTTTCTTCCCGTCGCCGTCAAAGTCATAGGCATAGGCAAAGAAACTGGATTGCATGAACTGTCCCTGCCCCATGGCTCCGGCCCACGAGCCTTTAAAATCTTCCGCACTCACATGACCTTCTTGCAGAATAGTTAAGGCCGGTATGAGCTGGGAGCGAAAATATTTAGGGCGACGCATGTCATAAGCAAGAGTTGCCAGTGACCGGATCACGCTATAACCACCAGTATAGCTACCGTAATTGGTTTCCATACCCCATATTCCGGCGATAAACTGTTGTGGGACGCCAATTTTATAAAAGACAGCTTTTAAGGTATCAGAATATTCCCCCACTTTGACCCGGCCTTTTTTGATGCGTGTCTGGCTTACCCGTTTGGCGATATAACCGTAATATGATTGCGTGAATTCCGGCTGGTGACGGTCTAGTTTTATCACCTTTGGATTTGGCTCCACCCCATCAAAGGCCTCTGCAAAAACCGCCTCAGTGATGCCGCTTGTCAAGGCTTCTGTTTTCAGGTCATTTAACCATACGGAAAAGGGTTGTGGGTTATCAGGCACGGTTATTTGCTTGGCCCATAAGGGGCTACCCGAAAATTGGAAAAATACTAGTAATATAACGACAATATTCTTGTTCATGCTACACCCTCATTTTTGATCCATTTTTAATAAGACGTATAATGTAGATAAATGATGACAATATAAAGGCATTTTTTGTATTTTAGTTGATGTGAGCAACTATCGTTTACCTGCTCACGGTTTAAGCTCGCTCCGCACTAGTACGCGCCCCTCTAAATCTAAAATAATCCAGCTAACAGAATTCAGTCCTTGACCTGTTAATCTTGATCGGCTAAATCCTGTTCTCACAGTAATTCAGCCCTACTATCTTGGATATGGAGAGGTGGCAGAGCGGTTGAATGCACCAGTCTTGAAAACTGGCGTGGGTGCAAGCCCACCGTGGGTTCGAATCCCACCCTCTCCGCCAGCCTTATTTCACCTTTATTATCAATAACTTAGCCTGACAATCCTTAGGTTTTCCAACCGTCCACAAAACGTCCACACGGACACTTGGAGATTGGCCTAATGGCACTTGTAATAAGAGGTTCGAATTACCACTTCAGAAGACGAATACCGAAAGATGTAGCAGCAATGACAGACTTGACTGAGGTCTGTCGATCGCTTGGGACAAGTAATAGGGCTGACGCATGGCTGCGTGCAGCTGTACACGAGAGAAAGTTTGAGGAGGCTTGCAGTATGGCAAGAGAGGGAAATATCAAGGCTCTTACCCGTGAGGACGTGGAGAACATCATACGAATGTTTCGCTCAAGGCGACTGTTTGACATGGAAGAATCATTCGTAGACCCAGACACAGAGTTATCTGGGGATGACCTTAGAGATACCCCATGAGCAAACGTATAGCACTTTACCTTCGGGTATCCACCAACGAACAGACCACAGAGAACCAAAGGCGGGAGCTTCAGGCCATCTGTGATATGCAGAAGTGGGATGTCGTAGAGGTGTATGAGGACGCTGGTATAAGTGGAGCCAAAGGTCGAGACCAAAGGCCAGCCTATGATTCCATGCTCAAGGATGCCACAAGGCGCAAGTTCGATATGATTATGTCTTGGAGCGTTGACAGACTTGGCAGGTCACTCCAACAGCTTGTATAATTCCTTGATGAGCTTCACAGACTCAAGATAGACCTGTAGCTCCATCAGCAGGGTATCGACACAACAACACCAGCAGGGAAAGCCATGGTCCAAATGTGCGGGGTCTTCGCTGTGTTTGAAAGGTCAATGATGCAGGAACGTATTAAAGCAGGTCTCAAGAGAGCCAAAGCTCAGGGTAAGAATCTCGGAAGGCGTACTGTTGGCGAGGATAAGGAACAAGAGATTCGTGACCTAAGGCAGGGCGGTATGGGCTATCATAAGATAGCCAAGGCGGCATCAGTTGGCATTAGCGTTGTCCAGAGGGTGTTGAAGGCTGCTTGAAGCGGCACTTATCCTATCTCGTTAATCCCTGCCTATCTGTCATTTTGAATAATGCCTGCACTATGAGCGTACGACAGAAAAGAAAGTTTATTACTGTTTTCAGCAGGTTTGAAACTCGAACCTCTGCTAGCCTTAAGCCTTATTAAAGAAGCTAAACCACCAAGAACAGCAACTACAGGTAAATCATGACTATTTGCAAAGAAATCAATTACAGCCCCACTTGCAATTCCTTGCATAAAACTTCCGCCATCAAGGTTAAACTCAACTGAAAAGTCATACTTAGAAATTAGGTTCCATCTCTCCCTTGTGACTTCATCTAAGTTGCCGATTTGCGCTTTTAAATCCCTGATTGCTCTGCTCTC
>JAGLJX010000144.1 GCA_023142175.1 Emcibacter sp. | reverse complement strand
CACCTGCGGCCCGATCGCCAATTTTGAGGAAACTCATCAAGCCAGACGAACTACCACCACCGGAAAGTTTTTCACCTGCACCACGTATATGAGAAAAATTACTGCCCGTGCCGGAACCATATTTGAACAGACGTGCTTCTCTTGTCCACAGATCCATGATCCCGCCGTCATTCACCAGATCGTCCGAGACGCCTTGAATAAAGCAGGCATGGGGTTGGGGATGTTCATAAGAGGATTTTGATTTGGTCAGCTTGCCAGTCTTATGATCGACATAATGGTGGCCCTGCGCGGGGCCATCAATGCCATACGCCCAGTTCAACCCGGTATTAAACCATTGGGGAGAGTTTGGGGCACACATCTGGCTGGCAAGCATGTAGCGTAATTCATCAAAGAAAGTTCGGGCATCAGCCTCCGTTGAGAAATATTTCCCTTTCCATCCCCAATAGGTCCAGGTTCCCGCCAGACGGTCAAAAATCTGCTTGGCGCTGGTTTCTGGTCCATAGCGTTTTTCTTTGGAAACTTTCTTGAGCGATGCAGTGTCTTCCTGCTTGCGCCACAACCAGCTTGGAATACCCTTTTCCTCAAGATTTTTGAGACATAGTGGAACACCATCTTTTCTGAAATATTTCTGAGCGAGGATATCCGCCGCAACCTGTGACCAACCTGCGGGAACTTCGAAACCTTTTAATTCGAAAACACTTGTTCCATCTGGATTTTTAATTTCACTATCAGCCTTACGGAATTCTATTCCATTGTAGGGTGATTGATCAGCAGACGTAAAACGGCGGTTTATCCTCATAGTAAAATCCCTATAACTACTGTTATATTATTGTTAATTGATTGAGGCGAAGTCTATTATAATTAACAAGTAAGAAGTAGCTTTTTTTTCATATATATTGTGGCTGTCTGGCTTGACATTGCTATATGTAGTGTATCCATTGAGTCGAGGCAGAGAAACCCTTGTGTGAAGATTTAGTTAACAAATTAACCATATTGCCTTAATATAGCCTGAAATTCTTTTATGGTTGTTATGATGTTGTCCACGGGGTATAGAAAACAGATAAGTTTGATTAATATTATTTGGGAAATTAAAGATGGTCGCTTTTATTAGGCAGATATGTGGATGGTGGTATGGGGCCACTATTGGGACATTGGTCCATACCTTTTTTAAAGGTGAGAAAGTTGGCGAGGATGTTCAGGGTAATGTTTATTATCAGGCCAAGAAAGGCCCTAAACGCTGGGTCATTTTCAAAACAGATATTGAAGCCTCAAAAATCCCTCCGGAATGGCATATGTGGTTACATCATACGGTTGATTATACCCCATTAGAGCGCAAACCAGACCGCAAGGAATGGGAAGAAATGCTTGAGCCAAATACGACCGGTTCCCTTAATGCATATTACCCCCAAGGCAGCCTGAATGAAGGCGGAGAACGCAAAAAAACCACGGGTGATTATGAAGCATGGTCTCCATAAACTAAAGGCAAAGCAGATATGAAAAATAATATTGTTGAGACATTGATGGGGGCAGTCGTATTGGCTGTTGCGGGTAGTTTTCTTTATTTTGCTTTTAATCATGCCAATGTTTCCAGCAATGGCGGAAAAAATTATATTGTCAAGTTTGATAAGGTAGACGGGCTTTCCGTTGGTGGTGATGTAAAAATCAGCGGCATTAAAGTTGGTTCTGTTACCGAACAACATCTGGATAAAGAGACATTTGAAGCGGTTGTTGAAATCAGTATAGATCCCACGATTATACTAAGCGACAGCACATTTGCTAAAATCACTTCAGAGGGATTGCTGGGCGGCAATTATCTTGTTCTTGATCCGGGTGATGACGCGGATGAGATTCTGGAAGAAGGCGATGAAATTACCAATACTCAAGGCGCTGTGGACTTTTTGGGCCTGTTGGATAAATTTGCCGGTTCGGGCAAAAGTGAAGATAAATAATGGCTTTTCGCCTTAAGTCTCTCACATTTTTAAGTCTGCTGTTACTATTGTCGACCCCTGTTATCGCTCAACAAAATGATGCATTTTCAGTTGAGGAAGATATTTCTGTCGTAACACTTGCGGCTCTGGATAAAATCACCACACAATTATCAACCATTGAAATCTTGCAGGATCAGACTGTCCGCTTTGGTACGCTTGATATTACCCTACGTTATTGCCGTACTAATCCCCCGGAAGAAGCTCCGGAAAGCGTGGCTTTCCTCGAAATTACGGATATTGGGCAGAATAATCAGGATGTAAAAGTTTTTTCCGGTTGGATGTTCGCCTCCAGTCCGGCATTATCGCCCTTGGAACATCCGGTTTATGATGTTTGGGTCAAGGATTGCAAAATAACTTCCGGCCCTGAATTGACATCCAAAGAATAAAAGTCTCCTTCAACCTCCAAAGCCTTTGCCAGTTTGTCTTTATAGGCATGACGTGATATTTCCATGGCGCCAAATTGTGACAGATGGGGGGTGATGAATTGTGTATCCAAAAGACGATACCCCCCCGCCTTTAGTCGCGCCACCAGATAGGCCAAGGCCACCTTGCTGGCATCTGTTACAGTATGAAACATACTTTCGCCACAGAAAGCACCGCCAATTGAGACACCATAAAGCCCGCCAACCAGCCT